>JANLXK010000534.1:0-3416 GCA_031365045.1 Gemmatimonadota bacterium
CGAGCCGCGGGTGTCGTTCGAGGCGTTCGACGGGCTGCTGGCGGAGTTCGCCAAGCAGGTGGGCGCCTCGGTGGTGGTGCGCGGGCTCCGGGCCGTGAGCGACTTCGAGTACGAGTTCCAGATGGCATTGATGAACCGCCAGCTGTATCCCCAGCTCGAGACCGTCTTCCTGGTCCCGGCCGTCGACCTGACCTATCTCAGCTCCTCGCTCGTGCGCGAAGTGGCGCGCCACGGCGGAAAGATCGACGGACTGGTGCACAAGGTCGTGGCCACCGCGCTCAAGAAGAAGTTCCCCCGGTGAGCTTTCGGCAGAGTCTGCTCGCGCGTGCCGCTCGGCTCAATGCGCGCGTGGTGCTCCCGGAAGGGGAGGACGAGCGGATCCACGCCGCCGCGGACCGATTGAAGCAGGGGAAGATCGCCGAGCCGATCATCCTGACCGAAGCCAGCATCGCGAAGCACCCCTGGCTCGAGAAGGTCCGGGCCCACCTCACGGCGCGCGACCTCGCACGGGGCAAACCCAACACCCAGCACTCAACACCCACCCCGTTCGAGTTCGGTGCCGCGATGGTCGCCCTCGGCGAGGCGGAGGCCTGTGTCGCCGGCGCTACCCGTCCCACCGCCGACACCATCCGCGCCGCCCTCCGTGCCATCGGGATGGCCCCCGGTACCACGGTCGTCAGCAGTGCCTTCTATATGGTGACCCAGCAGTCGGGGCCGTGGCGGAAGGAACCGAAGCTCCAGACTGTCTATACCTTCACCGACTGCGCCGTCCTCCCCGACCCGACGCCCGAACAGCTCGTCTCCATCGCCTGGTCCGCTGCGATGGACCGGGCGAAGCTCGTCGGAGACGTACCGGTCGTGGCCTTCCTCTCCTACAGCACCAAGGGGAGCGCCGCCGGTCCCAAGGTGGACAAGGTCCGGGAGGCGGCTCGACTCTTCGCCGAGCGACACCCGGAGATCCTCTCCGACGGCGAGATGCAGCTCGACGCGGCCCTGGTCCCCGAGGTCGCGGGTCGCAAGTCCCCGGGCAGCCCGGCAGGGGGGAAGGCCAACGTCCTGGTGTTCCCCGACCTCGACGCCGGGAACATCGGGTACAAGCTGGTCCAGCGGCTGGCGGGCGCGGCGGCCCTGGGGCCCCTCCTGCAGGGATTGGCCCGGCCGATGTCCGACCTGTCGCGCGGAGCCACCCCGGCTGATATTGTAGAGGTGTCGGCGATGGCCCTGCTGCAGGGTGCAGGGGGGGATGGTACAGGCAGATAGAGGTCGCGAGTCACGGGTCGCGGGTCCTTCATCAATTGCGTCAGGCTTGGTTAGGCTGGACCGCGACCCGCGACCCGCGACCCGCGACCCGCGACCCGCGACCCGCGACCCGCGACCCAATGCGATTTCGATGTCTCTCTCGGAGGCCTGATGGGTTTTACGGCAACAAAGGACAAGGGCGGGGTGATGGTCGTCCAGGTCGACGGCCAGTTGATCGTGGGCAACCGGCAGGAGCTCAAGCAGCTCGTGCAGGAGGCGCTCGACCACACCGAACGCAAATTCCTGGTCGACTTCTCCAAGGCCGGCTACATCGACAGCTCCGGCCTCGGTGCGCTCGTCTCCATCTCCAAGAAGGTGCGCGAGCAGGGGGGCGAACTCCGGCTCTCGGGGCTCAACGAAGACCTCCGCTCCCTCTTCGAGCTGACCAAGCTCGATACCCTCTTTGCCATCAGCGACTCGACCAAACAGGCGCTGGCCGCGTTCTAGGGCTCGTGAACTCGCCCCTACTTCGATGACCCAACCGATCCGTCTCGTCGTCCGTCGCACCTCGGACGTCGCCCTCCCGGTGGAGGTGAGCACCCGCATCCCCAGTGTCCTCGATGCGGTGCATGAGTCGGTCGAGATCCTCACCCGCCACGCCTTCGCCGGACTCCCCACCACCATCGAATGCGAGCGGCTCCGCAACAAGCTCAAGACCCTGCTCTGCGAGGCGCTGGCCAACGCCATCGTGTACGGGCACCACGAGGATCCCGCCAAGTTCGTGGCCGTGCGCATCGAGGTCGAAGCGACCCTCGTCCGCGTACACGTCACCGATGAAGGCGCCGGGTTCGATCCATCCACTGTAAACCCCCCGCTCGCTCCCACCGACCTCGACCGCGAGACCGGCCGCGGCCTCTTGATGATCCAGAAGCTCGCCGATCACGTCCAGTTCAATCCGCAGGGGAACTCCATCTGCATGACGCTGCGCCGCCCGTAGGGCGGCTCGACGCGCTCCTCGACAACCTCGGCGCCCTGGCGAAGGGGAAGCTTCGCTTGTGGCACGTGGCCGAGAAGCGCCTCGAGCTTTCGATCGGGACCGATCCGGGTTGGCGGGTGAACGTTCCCGCTGCCGAAGGCCTGCTCCGGACACCGGAGGGGGAGGCGTGGTTCGTCCCCCTCACTGGTGAGGACATTTCCGGCTACTGGCTCGAACTGGCGCATCTCCTCGCGCAGGACCGCCAGGCCATCGCGGGGTGGGTCACGCCCATCGTCGCGGCGGTGCTCGGCCGGAGCCGGGAGGCGGTGCGGCTGCACGAGGAGCTGGCGGAGCGGAGCGCCGAGATCGACCTGCTGTATGTGATCAGCGATATCCTGGGCGACACCGTGCGGCTGGAGGAGGGGGCCAAGACCATCCTGCGCGAGATGTGCGACGCGCTCGGTGCGCGCCGCGGGTCGTTGATGGTGTACGAGGAGCACCATGACGCGTTGCGGTTGGTGGCGGGGCGGGGGATGAACGTCGCCGACCTGGAGCCGGTGCGGGTGAGCGGGGAGCATCACTCCGTGGCCGCCACCGTGTTCCGGACGGGGCGGACGCTGTCGTGGAGCCCCGGGAGCAACGGGGGGGAGAATCCGGGCACGCCCCAAGGGCGCGACTACATCGGCAAGGGGTTCATGAGTGTGCCGATCGTGTACGGCGCACCCGGGGCCACCGCGCGGACCATCGGGGTCATCAACTTCACCGACCGGTTGGGGCAGGATGGCTTCTCCGCCTCCGACCGGAAGCTGGTCGAGGCGGTCGCGAGCCAGATCGGCGCCGCCATCGCCAACGCCCGGCTCGTGGCGCGTGACCTCAAGCAACAGCGGGTGGCGCGCGAGCTCGAGCTGGCGCACGACCTGCAGCTCCGGCTCCTGCCTTCCCCGTCGGTGTTGCAGGGAGATGCGAAGGTCGCCGCGCGCTGCCGCCCGGTGGAGAGCGTGGGGGGAGACTTCTACACCTTCAGTCGTCTCGGCCGCGGGCGGGTGGGCGTGATGCTGGGCGACGTGTCGAGCCACGGCTTCAGCGCCGCGCTGGTGCAGGCGATGGTGATGGCCGCGGCCGGCATCCACGCCGCGGCGGTCAACAGCCCCGACGAGACCTTGTCACTGCTGCATGAGAGCATCGGTCCCGAGTTGGCGCG
>JANLXK010000542.1:0-4455 GCA_031365045.1 Gemmatimonadota bacterium
GGAGTTTGGAGGGGTGCAAATGAGAGAGCCGTCCCTACCTGGACGGCTCCTTCGATTGCACCCCTCCTGACTCCAAACTCCCAACTTCTACCGGAGCAACATCCAGCCAATCGAGAGGGTGCCCCCCAGGATCACCGTCACCCAGATCAGCCACTCCCACGCCGCGCGGATGAGGGAGTCGGCCGCCGTGAGCCCGGTGCGGGCCCGGACCGCCCCCCAGGCGCCGGGAGGGCGGGTGCGGGCGTAGAAGGCGTCCAGGGTCGCGGCGGGCTCCGGCTTCGTCAGGAAGAGCACCGGGAGCCAGCACGCCATCGCCCCGAAGGTGGTGAAGGCGAGCTTGGTGCCGAAGGGGAGCCCTTTCAGCGCCGGCACGGTGGTGGCCAAGGCGGCGAGGATCATCCCCGCGATCATCGCGGTGATCTCGGCCCAGGCATTGATCCGCCACCAGAACCAGCGCAGCAGGAGGAGCGCGCCGGTCCCGGTGCCGACCAGGATCAGGAGCCGGAACATCTGCCCCACGCTGTCCATCGCGAACGAGAGCACCGCGGCCAGGATCGTGATCCCGACCGACGCGAACCGCGCCGAGCGGAGGAGTTTCACCTCGTCGGTGACCCCGGCGAAGCGGCCGTAAAGGTCGTGCACGACGTAGCTCGCGCCCCAGTTCACCTGGGTCGAGACGGTGCTCATGAACGCGGCGAGCAGGCTCGCGAAGACCAGCCCGAGGAGTCCGCTCGGCAGGTAGCGGAGCATCAACATCGGGTAGGCGAGCTCCGGATCGGCCAGACCGGGGAGGATCACCAGCGCTGCGAGCCCCACCAGCACCCAGGGCCAGGTGCGCACCACGTAGTTGAGGATGTTGAAGGCGTGCGCCGCCTTGGTCGCCTCGCGCTCGGTGGCGGTCGAGGAGAGCCGCTGGACGAACATCCCGCCGCCATCCGAATTCTTGAACGCCCACCACTGGATCCCGATGTAGCCCAGAAAGGTGCCGATCGGGAGCATCGCGTCCGATCCGACCGGAACGAGGTCGAGGCGCGCCCCCTGCCCCGAGGCACGGAGCGTCGCGGTGAGGTGACTGAGCCCCCCGGCCTCGTGCACGGCGTAGACCGCCACGATGAAGGCCCCCGCCATCGCCAGGATGTACTGGAGGAAATCGGTCGCGATCACGCCCCAGAGTCCCGAGACGGTCGTGTACGCGAGGGTGATGGCGACGACCGCCGCGACCGCCCAGAGCTGCGGATCGCCGGGCAACCAGGTCAGGCCGTCGAGGAGGCCGAGCGCGACGATCACCTTCCGCATCGCGAGCATCCCATAGCCGATGCCGAGGCAGTTGAGCGGGACGGCGAAGAGGAAGGCGCGGGTGCCGCGCAGGAGGGCGGCGGGGCGGCCGCTGTAGCGGAGCTCCGTGAGTTCCGCGTCAGTCAGCACGGCCGCTCGGCGCCAGAGCCGCGCCAGAAGCACCGCGAGGAGCACGTGAGCGAGGGCGAAGCTCCACCACTCCCAGTTCCCTGCCACGCCCGAACGTGCCACGACGCCTGCCACATAGAGCGGCGTGTCGACGTTGAAGGTCGTCGCCGCCATCGAAGTGGCAGCGAGCCACCAGGGCACCGCGCGCCCGCCGACGAAGAACTCGGCCATCGACCCCGAGCCCCGGCGCGCGAGAGCGAGGCCGAGCGCGGTCGAGCCCGCGAGGTAGGCGGCGACGACGATCCAGTCAAAGAGGCTCATGGGCGGGTCAGGAGCCAGCGGGCCACGGCATCCTGCATCAGCTTCTGCCGGTGCCAGGCGACGAGGAGCGGACGATCCCCTGGGATCTCCTTGCAGAGCCGCGGATGGGCGAACAGGACGACCAGATCGGCCTTGGGGGCGAGGTTGGCGAGGCGGGCCCGGTTCTCGGCGCTGAACCCCGCGCGCCCCTTGGACGCCCGGGGCTCGGCCATTGCGGCCAGGACTCTGAAGGCACCCGCACTGGCGTCCGTCCATCCGCCGACCGCTCCCTCCGACCCGCCGAGCGCTTCGGCGAGGTAGTTGCTGGGGCTCGCCGGCCACTTCCCTCCCTGGTCATCGTCCACCACCTCGACCACGATCGGAGGGAGGGGTCCCGCGACCTCTCCCCGTCGGAGCCCCGCGGCGAGCAGCGCTTCCGCGATGCCGTCGGGCGTGTAACCACCCGTCATCTCGCGGCGCTCGCGCGCCTGCACCTCCGCGAGCGCCCGGTCGTAGCGCGCCAGCGACTCCCGCATCCGTGAGCTCCGCGGTCCATGCTCCGCTGCTACCAGCGCGGCCACGGTGGCATCGAGATCGGTCGGGTAGCAGAGCAGGTCGCACCCGGCGTCGATCGCGGCCAGCGCCATCTCTCCAGGCCCCAGGCCCCCCGTCCCTTCCATCAGGAGCGCGTCGGTCGCGATCAGGCCCTCGAAGCCGATATCACGGAGGCGCGCGAGGATGGGGGCGGAGAAGGTGGCGGTGCGACCGGAGCCATCGAGCGCAGGGTAGCTCACGTGCGCCGTCATCACCGTGTCGACCCCCGCCTTGATCGCCGCGCGGAAGGGGGCTTCGTCCTGGTCACGGAGGATCTGCGCGGCCGTCTCCACAATAGGGACCGTGTCGTGCGAGTCGACGGTGGTGCGGCCATGCCCGGGCCAATGCTTGGCGCAGGCCATCACCCCTCCGGCCCGCGCCCCGGCGATCCATTCGGCCACCGCTTCTCCCACGCCTTCGCCCTCGCCGCCGAACGCACGGGTCTGGATGATCGGGTTCCTGGGCTCGAGATCGAGGTCGCACACCGGCGCCAGCACCCAATTGAGTCCGACCGAGTGCGCTTCGCGTGCCGTGTGCCATCCCGCCCACCGGAGCAGTGCCGGATCTCCCAAACTCGCGAGCGCAGCGGGAGGCGGGAGCTCGGTACACCCCGCCACCTGCTGTCCCGCCCCGCGCTCGAGGTCGCTGGCCCAGAGCAGCGGTCGGCCCGCACGGGCGGTGACATCGATGATGAGGGCGCGGAGGGTGCGTGCGGGGACCCCGCGGCCGCCCTGGATGGCGTTCAGCCCGAAAATGATGAAGCCACCGACCCCGAGTACCAGCGCACGGTCGATGGCTTCATGATCGAACTTCCGCTCCGGATCCCACCGGAGCGCCGGCAGCACCAGGCGCGCTGCGGTCACGGCCCCGAGATGGCGCCGAGCACACGCGGGCCGCGCGCACCGGTGGCGCCGGGGAGATTGCCCGGCTGCCCGTGCAGCGTGAGGTACGCGAGGAGGGCGAACGCCGCCGCTTCCTTCGCGTCACCGTCGAAGAAGATCTCGTCGAACCGCTGCAAGGTGAGCCCGGCCCGGTGCACCTCGAGCGCGCGGCCGAGCGACTTCCAGAGGACGGGGTGGCGAGTGCCCCCGCCGCTTGCGACCACCTCGGGCGTCCCGGGGACCCAGGTCGCGATGGCGTGGGCGATCGTCCGGGCGGTGAGCTCGACCGCGGTGGCCACGGCGTCGGGGCCGGGGAGCCGCTCGAAGAGACGTTCCGCGTAGTCCTGCCCGAAATGCTCACGTCCGGTGGTCTTCGGCGGCGCCTGGTGGAAATACTGGTCGAGCATGAGTTCGGCCAGGATCTTCACGTCGATCTTCCCCAGCCCCGACACCTGCCCGTCGCGGTCGTACGGAAGGTCAGGCTGGGTCATCCGGGCAAGGGCGTCGATCACCGCGACCCCGGGGCCGGTGTCGAAGGCGAACGCCCCCTCCGCGACGCCGCGGCTGGGGACGTAGGTCAGGTTGGCCATCCCGCCGATGTTGAGCAGGACGCGCGGATGGTCGAAGGCGCCGAAGAGCTCGACATCGGCCATCGGGACCAGCGGCGCCCCCTGCCCTCCCGCGGCGATGTCGCTCGCGCGGAACCCCGACACGACCTTGGTGCCGAAGCGCTCCACCAGGACGGCCGGTTCGCCCAGCTGCCAGCTCACCACCGGCGGCTCGTGCCAGAGCGTCTGCCCCGGGAAGCCGATCCCGGCCAGGTCGGTGGCCTTCACGCGGGTCTGCACCAGCAGGCGCTCGACCGCCTCTCCCGCCCACTCTGCCAGGCGGACATGGAGCCGGGCGTAGGCCCGCGGCGTCGCCTCCCCTTCGAGCGCCCGCAGCAGCTCTTCGCGCTGCTCGGTGGTATAGCGCCGGTGCACGAAACCGACGAGCTCGGCCTCGGTGGCGCTCTTCAGCCGGACGAGCGCGGCGTCCATCCCGTCGAGGGAAGTGCCGCTCATCAGGCCGACCACCAAGTCAGGACGTCCGGTCATCCGGTCACCTCGGGGGGAGCACCTACGATGGGGCGGAGGCGCCCCTGGTTCTCATCGAGCAGGCGTTGGGCTGCTTCACGCGGCAAGCCACGCCGCAACATCACGATCGCCACCTTGACCTTGCCTTCGGCAGCCTCGATCGCTTCGTGCGCGCGGACGCGGTCGACCCCCGCGGTCTC
>JANLXK010000269.1:0-1240 GCA_031365045.1 Gemmatimonadota bacterium
CTCGTTTCAACACCTGGTAACCGCGGCGGGCGATGACCGTAGCGCCGCACGACGGGCACCGCGTGTCCTCGAGGCCGCCGACCTCACCCGGGAGGTTTCCCCCGTAGACGTAACGCAACCCCGCGTCGCGGCCGATCGCCGCGGCGCGGAACAGGTCGGAAGCGAGGGTGTTTCGCGTCTCTTTCATGTGGTAATCGCCATGGAACGCGGTCACGTGCCAAGGGATGTCCGGGGAGACCGACACCAGGAACCGGGTCAACTCGCGCAATTCGGCGGGATCGTCGTTGATCCCCGGGATGAGCAGGGTAACGACCTCGACCCAGAACCCCATCGCGTGAAGCCGCTTGATCGTGTCCACGACGCTTGCGAGCTTTCCGCCCAGCTCGCGGTACCGCGCGTCTTTGAACCCCTTGAGGTCGACCTTGAACAGGCTGACGTAAGGGCGGATGAACTCGAGCACTTCGGGCGTGGCGTTCCCGTTCGACACGAAGCCGCACACGATTCCCGCCGCCTTGGCCTTCGCGAAGATCTCGACCGCCCACTCGGCGGTGATCAGCGGCTCGTTGTAGGTCGACACCATCACGGGGGTCCTGCTGACGACCGCCATCGCGACGAGCTCGTCCGAATCCATGTCCCGCGGCCCCGCCACGGCCTGGGGATCGCGCAGCGCTTGCGAGGTCTCCCAGTTCTGGCAGTACGAGCAGTGGAGATCGCAGCCGAGCATGCCGAACGAGAGCGCTTCGGCGCCGGGGAAGGCATGGAAGAACGGCTTTTTTTCGATCGGGTCGACTTGCAGCGCCGCGACGTAGCCCCGAGGCACCATCAGTGTCCCGGCGCGATTGGACCGCACCCGGCAGATCCCATCGAGGCCGGGGAGGATCGTGCAGCGGTGGGCGCACGCGGAACACTTCACGCGGTTGCCGGTGAGTTTCGCATAGAGCAACCCCTCGATCGCGCGCTGATCGAGGGCCACGGCCAAGGGAACGATGGCGGGATCGAGGCGACGTGACATAGGCAAGCACCCCGGCGCCGAGTCTAGCTGCTAAGACTCCACCACGAACGGACCTTCCGGCCTCATTCGGTCCATAGTGGTGCCGAGATTGTTGCTTCGGTGGGTAGACGTCCACCTGGGCCGACCCCGTTGCCTGTTTCTTAGAGCCCGAGAGCCGGCCTGCGGTCAGTACGCGAGCTTGAGCCGGTGGGCGGGCGTCCGGGTCAAGGTCGGGGTGCGCATTTGCCG
>JANLXK010000561.1:0-1275 GCA_031365045.1 Gemmatimonadota bacterium
CCGCGTGGAGTTCGACTGGGAGTTCCCCCTGGGCGAGATCGTGCTCGACTTCTACGACAAGCTCAAGTCGGCCACGCGCGGCTACGCCTCGTTCGACTACGAACACGCCGGCTACCGCACCAGCGAGCTGGTACGGCTCGACATGCTGATCAACAACGAGGCCCTCGACGCCTTCAGCGTGATCATCCACAAGGAGAAGGCGTATGAGTATGGGCGGAAGGTGGCAGAAAAGCTGAAAGAGCTGATCCCCCGCCAGCTCTTCACCGTGGCGATCCAGGCGGCGATCGGCCAGAAGATCATCGCGCGGGAGACGATCAGCGCCTTCCGCAAGGATGTGCTCGCCAAATGCTACGGCGGCGACGTGAGCCGGAAGCGGAAGCTCCTGGAGAAACAGAAGGAAGGAAAGAAGCGGATGAAGCAGATCGGGAGCGTGGAGATCCCGCAGGAGGCGTTCCTGGCGGTGCTGCAGGTGGACGACTGAGCGTGTCAATGGGCGATGAACGCCGAATGATGAACGCGGGTCCAAGGCGAGAAGGCGCGAACGATGGCATTCGCGCTTTCTCGCGTTCCCGCCCGCGTTCAGCTTTGGACGTTCCACGCACGGATACATGACCGAGCCCACCCTCGTGATCCAAACGGCATTCCTCGGGGATGTGGTCCTCACCATCCCCCTGCTCCAGGCCCTGGCCGAACGCCACGGCCCGGTCGACGTCGTCACCACTCCGGCCGCGGCGAGCCTGATCGAGACCCATCCGGCGGTGCGGCGGGTGGTCCGGTGGGACAAGAATGGGAAGAACGCGCCTGGTGCCTGGGGCCTGGGGAGGCAACTCAGGGAGCAGGGCTATCAGCGCGTCTATCTGCCCCACCGGTCGGTCCGGTCGGCATTGATCGCCAAGCTTACGGGTGCGCCAGAGCGGATCGGCTTCGCCGACGCCCCCCTCCCGGCCCGCTTCCTCTACACCAGCACCCACCCGCGCCGTACCGACCAGCACGAGAGCGTCCGGCTCCTCGGTCTCCTCGGCGACACGGCGGCCGGCGACGACTGGCGGATGGTCACGACCGCGGCGGACGACACAAAGGCCACGAGCTGGCTCCGCGACCACGGGGTGGCCGACGGCTTCGTCGCGCTGGCCCCGGGATCGATCTGGGGAACGAAGCGGTGGCCGTACTACGCCGAACTCGCCGCCAAGCTCGAACGCCAGGTCGTCGTGATCGGTGGGAAGGAGGACGCGGCCCTGGGCGAGGCGATCGTGGCCGTGGCCCCCGACATGGCAA
>JANLXK010000003.1:0-3872 GCA_031365045.1 Gemmatimonadota bacterium
CGAAAATGTCGCAGAACTTGGCGTCCTCCTTGTTCCCCAATCCGTTGTCGATGAGCACCAGCCCGTCCGGGTGCTCCACCAGGAGCGGCCGCATCGCGAGGGGGATCCGGTTCCGCGCATCCGGCGCGATCCGCTTCTCCCAGAGCGGCTTCGGCACCACGCCGAACATCGCCCCGCCGTCGAGATGCTGGAAGCCGGCCTCGAGCGTGTGGCAACGGAAGGAGCCGATCTGGAAAGTGGTGGTGAGGCTCACGCGCGCCCTCTCCCCCCGACCCCCTCTCCCTGTCGGGAGAGGGGGAGCGCACCGGAGCAGCTCCCCTCCCCCGACAGGGGGAGGGGCTGGGGGAGAGGGCGCACCGCTTCTTTCCCAGCGCCACCAGCGCCTCCACATCCGCCAGCGTCCGGCAATTCCGCTCTCGCGCCATCCCGAGCAGCCGCTCGAGCAGATCGGCGGTCGCGAGCGCATCGCCACGCGCCCGGTGCCGAGCCTGGTTCGGGATGTTGAAGTATTCCTGCAGCGCATCCAGTCCTCGGCTCGGCAACTCGGGCAGGAGTGCACGGGCGAGCCTCACGGTGCACATCCGCGTCCCTACCAGCGCCAGTCCCCGCGTCCGCTTCACCTCGGCGTCCACGAACCCCCAGTCGAACCGCGCGTTGTGCGCGGTGAAGACCCGCCCTGAGAGCACCTGCAGCAGCTGATCGGCGATCCCGTCGAAGGTGGGCGCACTCGCCACCGTCTCGTCGCTGATCCCGGTCATCGTCGTGATGAAGTAGGGGATCGGCCGCCCCGGGTTCACCAGCGACTCGAACACCAGTTCGCGCCGACTCCCCTGCACCACCACCACGGCGATGTCGGTGACCCGGTCATCGTCGCTGGGCCGAGTGCCGGTGGTCTCGACGTCGAGGACCGCGAACGCGACTTCATCCAGCATCGGTGAGGTCGTGGCGGCGGCGACACCGGCCCAGCGACCGTCGTCGAGCTTCCGGACGCGGGGATCGGAGCCCAGGAGCGCTGCCGCGAGCCGATCCGCAATCACCTCCGGCGCGTTCGGCATTCCCAGGATCTGCTGGGCAAGCTCTCGGGCGCTGCGAGGGCCTCCGACGAGGAGCTCGAGCGCCCGGTCGACCAGGCTCCGGTCCGGGACCGCGGCGAGTCCCGTCACAGGGCGACGCGCCGGAGGGGCATCGTCATGCAGCGGGGACCGCCGCCGCCGCGGACCAGCTCCCCACCGGGGAAGGTGATCGCCATCTTGCCGCTGAGCTTCGTCTTGGGACGGGTCAGGAAGTCGTCGCTGTCGATCATCTTGAAGCCGGCCTTGCCGAGCTCCTTGAGCGTGGCCTCGTTGCGGGCGTAGCTGAGGATGACGCCGGGCTTCACCGCCAGGAAGTTGCAGGCGCTGGCCCACTGCTCGCGGTCCTGGGTGTGGCGGTGGTCGCCGCCGGCGAAGACCGGCTCGAGCGGGAGCCCCACGGCGCGGAGGGCGGCGAAGAAATTCGGCATCTCCTTGACGCCGTCCTTCCCCTTCTTCCGGTGCAGCACCGAGAAGCGCTCGGGGCCCACGAAGCAGGGGGGATAGACCACGCACATCTCGAGGTCGAGCTGGCTGAAGACCATGTCGAGATGGATGGCGGTGTCGATCTTCGGCATCACGACGACGATGACGTCCTTCACCTTGGTCTTGGCAAAGGCCTCGTCACAGAGGGCGTCGATGGCGGCGGGACTGGAGCGCTCGCTGAAGCCGACCACGAGGAGATCCTCGCGGAGGACGTGCACGTCGCCGCCCTCGAGGGTGAAGTTGCTCCGCCGCTCCTCGCTCCCGTCGTAGAGAATGCCGGTGTTGCTCAGCGCGTCGTGGAACTTAAAGAGCGACTTGATCAGGAGCTCCTCGGTCCACCGGATGCCGTAGCGCATCGACCCCACCACCGCGTGGTTGCCGATCACCATCCCGATGTCGCGCGGGAAAAAGAGGTTCGGCAGCGGCGGCAGGGTGTAGTCGATCTCGTTCAATGCCTTGGCGATCGGGCCGCCGATCTCCTCATCCCCTTCGATCAGGAGCTTCACCAGGTCGGCGGGCGGCAGCTCCGACAGCCGCTGGGCCAGCGCGTCGCTCGGCACCACATCCATCGTTTTTTGCACCAGGAAGTCGCGCGCCTCCTTCTTCTCGGCCACTTCGCGGAGGAGGTCGGCGATCTGGTACACCTTGGAGAAACGCTCCAGCACCGCCACGAAGCGGGCGTGCTCCCGCGCGGCGATCTCGACGCCGATGATGTCGTCGTAGAGATAGTCCTCGCGGGTGCGAGGCGTGACCGCTTCGATCTCGTGGCCGGGAGTGTGGACGAGGACCGCTTCGAGGGTGCTGACTTCGGAGGTGATCTGGATGCCGGGCATGGGGGGAAGTTAATACCGGCCCCCTCCCCGCAAATCGGGGAGGGGGAGCGCATCCCAATTGTGAAAGCCCCCTCTCCGGTTTTCGGAGAGGGGGTTGGGGGTGAGGTGGAACCGGGGAGGAGTCGGCCTGCCTGCTACGCATCCCCATTGCGATGCGCCAGCGCGTAACTCAGCGCCTCGAGCTCCAGCGCCAGGTTCACGTTCTTCACGGTCACGTCCTCGGGTACGGCGAGCTGGATCGGTGCGAAGTTGAGGATCGCCTTGATCCCTGCCCTCACCATCACCTCGGTCACCCCCTGCGCCGACTCGGGCGGGGTCACGAGCACCGCGATGTCCACGGGGTCCCTGGCGAGCGAAATCGGGAGGGACTTCACGTCCTGCACCGGCATCCCGTTCCAGTTCTTCCCGATCTTGCTCGGATCGATGTCGAAGATGGCGACGATGTCGAAGCCGCGCTGGCGGAAGCCGCGGTACTGCGCGAGGGCGGTGCCGATCTTGCCCGCGCCCACGAGCGCGACGCGATAGCGCTTCCCGAGGCCGAGGATCGAGCGCATCGTGGTGGCGAGCTCGTGGACGTCGTAGCCGAGTCCGCGCTTGCCGAAGGAGCCGAAGAAGGAGAGGTCTTTGCGGACCTGGGCCGAGGTGGTGCCGCCGCGCTGGGCGAGGGCGTCACTGCTGACCGTGGCGACGCCCCGCCCCTCGAATTCTTCGAGGAACCGGAGATAGAGGGAGAGGCGGCGAACGGTCGAGTCGGCGATCTTGCGCATTGGATGTTGCCGCCCGCGCGCGGGCGGCTTACACGTTTGTGAATTCTTTCACAATGATAGCGCCGGTGTACCGCAACGGTCAATCGCCCTCTCCCCCCGGCCCCCTCGTGTCCACCTCTCCCCCCGTCCCCCTCTCCGAAAACCGGAGAGGGGGTGACTCGGCCCGTTGGCTTCGGAGCCGACCAAAGCACGGAACGGCTCCCCCTCCCCGATTTGCGGGGAGGGGGCTGGGGGGAGAGGCGGATCTAGAAGGACGCCCTAAACAATCTGACGAACTCTGCCGGACTCAACTCCTCCCCCCGAGCCGTCGGCGTAAACCCCGCCGCCGCGACGACCGCGCTCCCCTGCTCCGCATCCCAGCCTTTCAATTCACGCAGCGCCCGCACCAGTTGCTTCCGGCGGAAGCTGAACATTCCGACCACGAACCTTCGGAACGGTTCCACCTCGGCGTCACTCACCAGCGGATCGGCCAGGGGCGTCATCCGGAGCACCGCACTGTCCACCTTAGGAACCGGAAAGAACGCCCCCTTGGGAACGGTGAAGAGTCGCTCCGGCTTGGCTACAGCCTGCACCCCGACGCTGAGCGCGCCATAGGTCTTGGTCCCAGGACCCGCGACCACGCGCTCGGCAACCTCTTTCTGCACCAGGAACACCACGCGCGCGGCCCTCGGCGGCGTCAGCGCCTTGTCGATGAGGGGGCTGGTGATGTGGTAGGG
>JANLXK010000272.1:0-19869 GCA_031365045.1 Gemmatimonadota bacterium
GGCGTCGCCACCCGGGAGGAAGGACGGCCACTCGATCAGGGTGTTGACCGAATCGGTGGTCACCGCGGGCTCCAGCGGGCCCCCGCCAGCCCGCACCTTCGAAAGGCCCGAGATGTCCTCGAGCAGGATGACGTCCTTCGAGTTCCAGGTCGCCCCCGACACGATGTTCCCGAGCAACGAGGTGACCGCGATCGGCGTGCCGCCGGAAACGCGGATCTTCATCAGCCGCTGGTTGGCGACGTAGCCGAGCCACTGGCCGTCGGGGGAGAAGAACGGCAGGTACGCCCCGTCGGTCCCGGCGATCGGCGTGGGGCGGACGTCGTCGAACCTCCGGACGTAGAGCTGACGGAGGGTCGTCGTACCGCCGGTGTAGACCAGCATCGTGCCGTCGGGCGAGATCGCGACCGATGGTCCGAACGATTCCACGAAATGGGCCGAATCGGGGAGCGAGAGCGTGAAGCGCATGTCGAGCTGCGCCGGCGCTTCCGATCGTCCGAGCCGGGTGCCGACCTGGAGCCCCGCCACCCCGCAGATCGCCGCGGCGAGCCCCACCAGCATCCCGGGCGCGCGCCACCACGGCGTGGCATCCGCGCCCCCCCGGTATGCGGGCGTGGCCACCGTGCCGCCCGAGGTCGCAAAGGCGGTGTTCCCGAGCGCCGCGGAGAATTGGGCCGCGGACGCGAAACGATCGGCGGGGAGCTTCTCCAACGACCGCGCCACGGCCGCCGCCACGTTCGGCGGAACCGACTTCCGGTACGCTGTCACCGGCTGCACCGGCTCGACGATGATCTTCATGATGATCTGCTGCGCCGTGGCCCCGGTGTGCGGCGGATTCCCGGTGAGCATCTCGTACAGCACGCTCCCGAGCGAATAGATGTCGCTCCTCCCGGTGATCTCCTTCTCGGCGGTCGCCTGCTCGGGGCTCATGTAGTGCGGGGTCCCGAGACTCATCCCCGTTTCGGTCATCCGGCCACCGGCGGCGGCACTCAACGCCAGGGCGATCCCGAAGTCGGCCACCATCGGCCGGCCGTCGTGGAGGAGGATGTTTTCCGGCTTGATGTCCCGGTGGATCACCCCGCGCCGGTGGGCGTAATCGAGCGCGTCGGCCACCTGCGTGGTGATCCGGATCGCTTCCTCGATGCCGAACTGCTTCTCGCGATCGAGCTTGGTGCGGAGGGTCTCACCGTCGATGAACGGCATCACGTAATAGAGGAAGCCGTCCGCGGTCCCCGAGTCGAAGAGGGGGAGGATGTGCGGGTGCTGCAGGGCGGCAGTGGTCTTGATCTCGACCACGAAGCGCTCGGCGCCGATCACGGCGGCGAGCTCGGGCTTCAGCACCTTGAGCGCGACCTTGCGGTCGTGCTTCAGGTCCTGGGCCAGGTACACCGTGGCCATGCCGCCGGCGCCGAGCTCCCGCTCGATGCGGTAGCGGTCGGCCAGCGCGGTGCGGAGCTTGTCCGGAGGGGACTCGCTCATCGTCGGCCCTCCTGTGGCCCGAGCGCCGTCAGCTCCGCGATCACGCTGTCGCGCTGGGGGATCATCGAAGGCTCCGGATTGCGACGGAGGATCAGGTAGCGCTGGTATGCCTGGATCGCGCCGGCGCGGTCCCCGACCCGTGTGGCGAGCCGACCCTCGATGACCAGGCTCTGCGCCAACCCGTTCGGAAGCGGTTCACCGAGTGCGACGTACCGTCGACGGATGGCGCGCAGCGCGAGCTCTGGTTGTCCGCGCCGCTCGAAGAGACGGGAGAGCGTGAAGGAAGACCAGAGGCCGGACCCTTGGACCCCTTTCCAGGTCGAGTCAGCGACCGCAAGGAGCCGGTCGGCACCCGGGTCATTTCGCTGGACCGCGACCCAAGCTTCCCCCAAGGCGGCGAATCGCGCGCGGAACGGGTCGCTTGGTTTGCCATCCGGAAGTGGGGATCGGAGGGCCCGCGCGCTCCTTTCGACACCGGCCACATCCCCACGCAGCGTCGCGGCGATGATCGTGATCAAGGGGGAGGGGTGCGCCTGGACCACGTCAAGGTCGAGCGTGTCCGACGCGGTCACGACCGCCCCGTGGACGACCTTCACCGCCCACCGTCCCCGGTCGATCCCCTGTAACGTGTCGAGCCAACGTGCCACCTCGAGCGGTCGCCCGGCATTCAGCAGTGCGTCGATCGCGATCTCCGCGATATTGGCACGGTCCCCGTTGGTCGTTGTGGCACGGTACGCCCGGGCCAGGTACGACTCTCGATGGACGATGGCGTTGGTGTCGAACGGCAGGAGCAACACAATCCCGGGAGCGTACGTGTGGGGGTCCGAGGCGATGATCCTCTCGGCAGCGGTCGGATCCCCGGTCTTCGACGCGAGATCCCATCGCGCGATGATCGCCACGGATCCCGTCGAATCGAGGGCCAGGCTGCGCCGGGTCCAGAAGCGCTGGGCCGAGGTGTCACCAGCCACGGCCTCAAGGCGCGCAAGGTGGGCGAGGGGCCCTCCGTAGAGGGAGTCGCGTTCGACCGCGGCGGTGAAGGCGAGGCGGGCACGGTTCTCGATGTCGGGGACGTCGGCGAGCGCCCCGAAGTGGAAGAGCCCGTCCCCGAGGTAGTACCACGCCTCCGCGCTTTCGGGGATCCGCTGGGTCAGGGCCTCACGGTCCGCGATCCGTTGCTGCCACGGGGTGAATTCGGGATAGCCCGAGCCGAGCCGGATGGAAAGGAAGAGCCGGTCGCGCTCGCTCAAGCGGTCACGGTACTGCCAGGCGAGGCGCTCGACTCGCGACATGTCGATCCTGGCGCCGGACCAACCGCTCGCCTCGACCAGGGCCGAGAGGGCGAGTGCGAAGGTCGAGTCGAGCTGGACGGCCCGTGTAAGGGTCGGTGTGGCGACGTCGAAAGCGCCCCGCCGATACGCCGCCTGACCGTCGAGATAGGCGCGGAGCGCTTCGAGGCTGGTGGTGGTGAGCTCGCTCAGCTGGTTCGCGCTCGCTCCCGCGCCGAGGGCCAGGAGCTGGGCGGTGAGGCGATCGACCAGTGGGAAAAGGGAGTCCTTGGTCCCCTCGACGCTGGTCTGCGTGATCGTTCGTCCCCCCGGCATCCCCAGGAGGGTCGCACTGATCACGATGTGATCCGGCGGCCCGACGATGCTCCCCTGCAGCAGCTTCCCGGCGCCGATCCGGCGCGCCACGGTCGCCAGCGCCTCTTCGGAGATGTCCTCGGTCTCGGTCCCTCCGGCATCCCGTACCGCCGCGAGCACCGCCCGCGCATCTGCCGCCCGCGGCCCTCCTTCGCCGGTGAGCTTGGTCTGGAGGAGATCGACCATTCCCTGCCGCAGGTACTGGAGCGATGCATCTGTGCCAGCGACGCGGAACGGGAGCACTGCCACGAGATCGGGGTCGAGCGCTCGCCCCGCACTGCGGTTCCAGGGCTGCCAGACGCCGAGGCCAAGTACCACGGCCACCAGCGCCGCGGTCCCGAGGTACATGCCGCGCCAGCGCGGCCGGAACGAGACCGCCGGCGTCGGCCGAGTCTGCGTCGGCGTCATCCCCCCGCTCGGCGTCGTCAGTGGCTCCAACTGCTGCACCAGCTCCTCGGCGCTCTGCCACCGGTCGGCGGCCCGCTTGGCGAGACACTTCATCACCACGGCAGAAAGGGCGGGGGAGACGCCGGGCCGATGCTTTTCCACGGGGTCAGGCACCTGGGTCACGTGCGCGGCGAGCACCTGCTGGGGGGTGAGCCCCTCAAACGGGGGGCGGCCCGTAAGGAGCTCGTAGGCCAGGATCCCGAGGGCGTAGATGTCCACCCGGTGGTCCAGGTGGGGGTCGGCGGCGGCCTGCTCCGGCGCCATGTAGCTCGGCGTCCCGAGGGCGACGCCGATGCTGGTGAGGTGATGGGGGCCGGTGGCCTCGCTCACCGCCTTGGCCACGCCGAAATCCGTCACCATCGCGTGACGCCCGGAGAGCATGATGTTGTCGGGCTTGATGTCGCGGTGCACCACCCCGCGCGCGTGGGCGTGGGTGAGGGCGTCTGCCACCTCGCTTACGATGCGTACCGCCTCGTGGATCGGGAGCTCTCCGTGCCGGGCCAGACGGTCGCGGAGCGACTCCCCCTCGATGTAGGGCATCACGTAGTAGAAGAAGCCGGCGCTCTCTCCCGAGTCGAGGAGGGGGAGGATGTGGGGGTGCTGCAGGTTGGCGGCGACCGAGATCTCGCGGCTGAACCGTTCCGCACCTAGTGTGGCAGCGATCTCCCCGCGGAGCACTTTCACCGCCACCTTCCGATGGTGCTTCAGGTCCTCAGCGAGATAGACCGTCGCCATTCCGCCCGCGCCGAGCTCCCGCTCGATGCGGTAGCGGTCGGCGAGGGCCGCGGTGAGGCGGTCCAGGGCGTCGGCCATCTAGTGCGCCTTCATTTTGGCGAAGAGTTCGGTGAACCAATTGTCTACCACCACGACCTGCCCGGCGCCCGGCGCTTGGTTGACCGCGGCGAGCCGGACCATCACCAGCCGCCTGTCATCAGGGGTAAGGTCGTAATAGGGGACGATGGCGGAGGAGACGCGCGCCAGCGTGTTCGGGAAGAGGCGACGCGGCTCCCCCGCCGCAAAGGTCGGCCCCGGCGTCACCGTCACAGTCATCAGCTCGCCCGCCGGGTCCTCGAACAGGAGTTCGCGACCGCTGTGGGCCCACCGGGCCGCGGACCCGCCGGCGGTCGATACCTGCCAACGTCCCTCCGCCGTCCGCGGGAAGGGGCGGACGAAGATCTCGTTCCGTCCTGATTCATCCGACGTGTAGGCCAGCCACCGGCCGTTGGGGGAGAGCGTTGGCCCCACCTCGTTGTAGGGCCCGGTCAGGAGCGGGACCGGGGTGGTGTCGCGCCCGGGACGGACGGCGTAGACGTCCCGATTGCCGCTGTCCCCCGTGATCCGGTAGACGAGCCATTGGCCGTCGCCCGAAAGCAATGCCTCGTTGATCCCCCAGCCACGGATCCGCCAGACCAGCTCGGCCGGGGCGCTCCCATCCGCCCGCCGCTTCCAGACGCTGCTCCCACTGTCGGATGAGATATAGAGCACCGATCGTCCATCGGGAGTCCAAGTGGGTCTCGATGCCACGCCGGCATCGAACGTCAGGCGGGAGAGGGCGCCGGCCGGGAGTTTCTTGACCCAGATGTCGGGCGAGGCCGACCCGATCGCGTCGAGCGCGATGCTCCGTCCGTCCGGAGAAAGTGTCAAGGCGCGGTTGGCGCCTGGGTTGAAGGTGACGGGGGGCGTGAGGGGGGCGATGGCGCCGTTGCGGTCGACGAAGACCAATTCCGCGACGCCGCCGGTCGTCGAGCTCAGCCCGACGACGTAGGCGAGCGTTCCGGTGGCGGAGATGGCGAAGTCGGCCGAGCCGAATGGCTTGGTCATCACCCCCTCGAACAGGGGGACCGCGGGACCGGTGACCTTGAGCTTGCCCTGATCGAAGGGTGCGGCGAGCACCGCCCCGTCCGCCCGCAGGAAGATGAGGTACCCCGGGGCCACGTACCGGGCCAGGAGTCCCTTGGTGAGTACGCGCCGTTGACGCGTGGCAAGATCGATCACGGCGATGTCGAAGTCCCCCGGATCGAGATTCCGGCGGGAGCGGTACAGCAGCCCCTTCCCGTTCGGGAGCGCCGCCGGCCAGGCGTGTCCGATCTCGCCGGTGATCGTGTCGTAGGGGATCAGGAGCTCGGGGGCCCCTCCATCGGCGCGGATGCGGTTGATCCCGTCATTGGCATCGAAGTAGATCCACCCGTCAGGCCCCCAGGTGCCTCCCCCGCCGGAGCCGAAGGCCACGAGGGTGATCGGGGGACCGCCCGAGACGGAAATGACCCTCAGCGCAAAGCCGGTGCCACCCGTGAACCCGATCCGGTCTCCCTCCGGCGAGAAGAATGGGCTGGAGGCGCCGGTGGTCCCTGGGAGGGGAGTGGCGTCCAGCCGGTCCCGCTCCCGGACCCAGAGTTGGTCTCCTGCCTCGCCCGGCCCGACGTAGACGATCCGCTTGCCGTCCGGGGATATCGCGATGTTCACCCCCAGGACCCCCTGGCGCATCGCCTGGTCGGGAGGGATCCCCATGCTGTACCGAATCACCGATTTCGGCGGCGTCGGCCGGAACCACCCCCACGCTGCGAGTACCGCGAAGAGGACCGCCACGCCGATGGCGACCTGCATCCCGCGTCCCGTAGCCCGCATCCCGCGTCCCGACTGTAACGCGACCGTCCCCGTCGGTCCGAACGCAGGGCCGTGGAAGGTCGGGTCCCCCAGCGCTCGGCCGAACTCCGCGGCGCTCGGGAACCGGTCGGCCGGCAGCTTGCTCAACGCCCGGAGCGCCACCGCTTCGACATGCGGTGGGATCGTCCGCCGCTGCAGCGTCAACGACCTCGGCTCCTCCGTCAGCACCCGCGCGATGATCGCCTGCGCCGTCGCACCCACGAACGGTGGCTCGGCGGTGAGCATCTCGTAGAGCACGCAGCCGAGGGCGTAGATATCGGAGCGGGGGGTGATCTCCCGCTCCCCCATCGCCTGCTCGGGGCTCATGTAGTGCGGGGTACCGAGGCTCATCCCGGTCTCGGTCATCCGGGAGCCGCCGGTCGACTGCGAGGCCGCGAGGGCGATCCCGAAATCGGCCACCATCGCGTGCCCGCCGTGGAGCAGGATGTTCTCCGGCTTGATGTCGCGGTGCACCACCCCGTGCTGGTGGGCGTACTCCAGCGCGTCGGCCACTTCGCGTGCGATCCGCACCGCGTCCTCGACCGGGAGCTGCTTCTCCCGCACCAGCCGGTCGCGCAACGATTCCCCCTCGACGAAGGGCATCACGTAGAACACCTGGCCTCCCGCTTCGCCCGAGTCGAAGAGACTCAAGATATGAGGATGCTGCAGGTTGGCCGTGGTCTTGATCTCGTGCAGGAACCGCTCGGCGCCGAGGATGGCGCTGAGTTCGGGGCGGAGGACCTTGAGCGCGACCTTCCGGTCGTGGCGCACGTCGTGGGCCAGGTACACGGTGGCCATGCCACCGGCGCCGAGTTCGCGCTCGATGCGATAGCGGTCGCTCAAGCCGACGATGAGTTGTTCGGAGATGGTCGGAGTCATGGAATGGAGCTCGGGATCTTTGCCGAGGGCGGCGCGCCCTCGCGCCGCCGTTGGAGTGAGGAATGGTGCGTCATAGTGGCGGGCCGGGGGCGGCCCGCCCTCGGCTCGCGCTCGATGCGGTATTTGTCGGCCAACGCCGTGGTGAGGCAGTCCAGGGTCACGGTGCCGCCAGCACCCGGGACAGGTCCGCCGTCACGAAGCGCGTCGCGTTCGTGCTGCGCAGATGAATCAGCGACCGGCCGTCCGGCGTCCAGCGCGCATTGAACTCGTGGACGTCCGGAGTGGCGGGGAGGCGGCGGGATGCCCCGTCCGCCACCGACACCACCATCTGGTTGGCCAGGTTGGTCTCGAAGTTCCAATCGCTCACGGCGATCTGGGTACCGTCGGGGGACCACTGGGGCACGTTCTGGTAGACGCGCACGCTGTCGGTGCTGAATCGCCGAGGTGTTCCCCCTTCGGACGGCACGACCTCGAGAAACTCCCATCCGGCCACCTGATAGCCGTACGCCACCCGCGTCCCGTCGGGCGACAGGTCGAAGATCGGGTCGATGTTGGCCCCCCCCTCCGCGCGGGTGAGCTGCCGGGCCGTGCCCCCCGTCGCAGGGATCCGGAAGAGCTGCCGGGACCCGGCGGCCGTCGCGCCCACGTAAAAGAGGGAGCGGCCGTCCCGGGACCAGCGGACGTTGGCCGCGGCCACGTTGCCGCGGGTGAGGCGGGTGGCCGTTCCCCCGGCCGCCGGGATGGTCCAGACCTCGGCCTGCGTCGCATCCCGATTGGAAAGCAAGGCGATGGTCTTCCCGTCCGGGGACCAGCGCGGGGCGTACTCGTCGGACGGCCAGTCGGTGAGCTGCCGCGGTTCGCCGCCCCCCGCCGGCATCACCCAGAGGTCCGCCGTGCCGCGGCGTCCGGACAAGAAAACGATCCACTGTCCGTCCGGCGACCAGTCGGCGGCCCCGTCGAACGACGGGCTGGACGCCACCTGGGTCATCTCCCCTCCCGCCACCGGCACCGTCCAGAGGTCGGTCGAACCGCTCCGATTCGACTCGAACAGGACCGTCCCACCATCGGGGGAGAGAAGGGGGTTGCCGATCGAGTAGGCGTCGAGCGTGAGCAGGGTGCGGGGCGCGCCCCCCTCCGCCGGTCGGAGCACGATCGCACTCGACTGCTTGCCGGCACTGTAGGTGATCGAGTGTCCGTCGCCCGACCAGTTTCTGATGTTCTCAATGTCGGTGTCGGCGGTGACGCGGCGCGCCGGCCCCCCGGCGGCCGGTACCACCCACTGGTCCTCCTGGCCGCCCCGGGTGGACTCGAAGAGCACCCATTGTCCGTCGGGCGACCACATCGCGCCGTAGTCGTCGCGGATGTCGTCGGTGAGCTGGCGGAGGGCCCCGCTCTCCACGTCGGCGATCCAGAGGTCCGAGGTCCCGGTCCGCCGCGAGGCGTACACGATCTGCTTCGAGTCGGGGGACCACATCCGCGAGGTACGCCCCGACTCCAACCCCTCGGTGGTGAGCTGGCGTGCCGGGCCTCCGGCCACCTCCTGCACCCAGAGCGTGGAGCGCCCTCCGGTCCAGAGGATGAACCCGATCTTGGTGCCGTCGGGGGAGGGCGCGGCGAAGACATTGCCGGCCGGCGCCCGGAAGAGGGGCCGGACCGGATCGCCGTTCACCGGGGCCACCAGCGTCCGGGCGTCGCCGTCGCCTTGGCGGTCGAAGAGCACGCCGCTGCCGTCGGGCAGCCATCCAAAGGGATTGTCGTTCGCCGGTCCTGACGTCAGCTGTTTCGGGGTCCCCCCGGCGCTCGGCACTACCCACACGTCGGCGTTCTCATCCGAGTAATAGGCGATCCACTCTCCGTTGGGCGACCAGTACGGGTTCACGTCCCAGACGCCGGTCGTCAGCCGCACCGGGTCCGATCCGTCGGCGGCCGCCACGTAGATCGCCGCCAGCCCCTCGATCTGCTTCGAGTAGGCCATCCGGGTGCCATCGGGCGACAGCACCACGTCGCTGATGTAGAGCGGCGATTCACCGGTGGCGAGCACCCGGTAGTCCACGTCGGGGCCCTCGGCTGGCCCCGTACAGGCGGCGAGCGCGAGCAGTGAGAGCGAGAGCAATGAATTCCGGATCATGCGGTGGTCCTCACGGTACTGTGGGGGTGGCGGAGGGGAGCACGGCCTCGCGGATGCCGGCCGCGACCTGGCGGACGACCGAATCCTGGGCGCCGAGCACGTTGCGGGCGTCGATCTCGTAGCTGTGGCTCCAGATCTGGCGGACGGTGCGCGGTTCGGTGAGCTGGACGTTGATCCGCATCCGCTGACCGGTGCGGAACACCGTCCCCTCCAGGATGGCGCCGACGCGGAGCTCCCGCGCCACCTCCATCATCGGCTTGGGCTGGCTCCGGTAGATCATCACCGCCGAGCGGGGCGCCACCGTCAGGCCACCGGTCTGGCCGATGGCGATGATGAGCTGGTCGTGCATTGCCTCGACGAACGCCCCGTCCGAGCCGGAGATGTCCTGAATGGGGAGGACCGCCAGGTTGTTGGCGGCCGGTTCGGCGGTGCCGCCGAGCAGGAGTCGGGCGCCACCGGCCGCCAGCAGGACCACCGTCGCGGCGGCGGCGACGATCCAGCGGCGCCGTCCCGCGGGAGGCCGCGCTTCGGTGGTGCTGATCGGCCGAGTGGTGGTGGGGGTGATGCCCCCGCTTGGCGTCGCCTGCGCGTCGAGCTGCCGGGTGAGCTCTTCGGCGCTCTGCCATCGGTCGGCGGGGCGCTTCTCGAGGCAGCGCATCACGATTGCGGCGAGGGCCGGCGGGCAGGTGGCACGGCGTTGGGTCACCGGCTCCGGTGCCTGGGTCACGTGAGCAGAGAGGATCTGCTGGGCCGTGACCCCGGTGAAGGGGGGCCGCCCGGTCAGGAGCTCATACGCCATGGCGCCGAGGGCGTAGATGTCGACCCGCTGGTCGATGTTCTCCTCACCGGTCGCCTGCTCGGGGGCCATGTACGCCGGGGTCCCGAGGGCGACGCCGATGGTGGTGATCCCCTGGCGTCCCGTCGCTTCACTGACGGCCTTCGCGATACCGAAGTCCATCACCAGGGCGTGCCGCCCGGTGAGCATCACGTTGTCGGGTTTCATGTCGCGGTGCACCACGCCGTGCGCGTGGGCATAGGCGAGCGCATCCGAGATCTCGGAGAGGATCCGAACGACGTCGTGCACCGGGAGCTCCCCGGCCTGGATCAACTTTTCGCGGAGGGAGACCCCTTCGACGAACGGCATCACATAGTAGAGGAAGCCATCGACCTCACCCGAGTCGTGGAGCGGGAGGATATGCGGATGTTGCAGCTTCGCCGCGACCTCGATCTCGCGGAAGAAGCGCTCCTTCCCGAGCGAGGCGGCGAGGTCGGAGCGGAGGACCTTCACCGCCACCTTGCGGTGATGCTTCACATCCTCGGCCAGGTACACCGTGGCCATCCCCCCCTGCCCGAGCTCCCGCTCGATCCGGTACTTGTCGGCCAGCGCGGCGATGAGAGGTGTTGGAGGGGTGCCGGTCATTTGACGAATCGCTCCACCGCCAGGAGATGCAATCCAGGGATCCGGCCGAACTCCTTGGTGTTCAGCGTGGCCAACGAATAGCCGCGCGCCAGCGCCGTGGCGCCGATCATCAGGTCGTGCGGGCCGATCATCGTGCCGCTGCTCGCCAGTCCGGCCCAGAGCTCGGCGTGCCGCCGCGCCTCGGCCAGCCCGAAATCGAGCACGGGCACCAGCTCCAGCAGCGCCTCGACGAAGGCGAACCGACGGGCCCGTACCCCCGGATCCTCGGCCCGATGACAGCCATGCAGCAGTTCCGAGGCGGTGATCGCGGCCAGGCCTACCGGTTCCTCGGCCACGCCGGCCAGCAACGGCTCGAGCGCCAGCCTCCGTCGCTCCGCCGCCACGATCACGGAGGTGTCGAGCATTACGCCCATGGAGCGACCGGGGGAGGCAGGGCCTCGCGGGCGTGGAGGAGATCGGTCGCGAATGCTTCGGCCTCGGTGGGGGTCAGGCGCGGCAGGGAAGCCCACCGGGCCGCCACGTCGGCAGCACGGACGATCCGCTCGGCTGGAGTGGCCGTCCCCGGAGTGAGGTACCGGGCCACCGCCTCTCGGGCCACGTGGGACTTGGGTACGCCCAAAGCGCGGGCCGAGCGTGCGAGGGCGCGGGCCAAGGCCTCGGGGAGTCGCAGGGTGAGGTGGGCGTCTTTCATGTGTTACAATGTATTACTGGAACCATATCCTGCCTAGGAAGGCTCATCGGAAGGCCCGCTTCACGTCTTGGGTCCAGTGCTGGACGAGGATCAGGTCGCCTCCGCGCTCATCCAGTCCGCCGAAAGGGAGCACGACGAAGCGCTCATCCCCCGGGGCCACCTCGTAGCCGAAGTGGTTCCCCAGCCGGAAGTACGCCCGGGTGGAGAAGAGCGAACGCCGCGAGACGATCGCGAAGGTAGGGGAGGTCCGGACCTCCACCGCGATCATGTCGCCGATCGCGTCACGATAGAAGAGCTCGTGCCCGCTGTGGCCCCAGCGTGGTTCGGATCCCCCCTCGAACGAGACCTGCCACTGTCCCAGCGTCGCGTTGGGGAAGGGGCGCACGTACACCTGCGCCCCCGATTGGAGGCCGGACGACGTATAGGCGAGCCAGCGTCCATCGGGAGAGAGGGCGGGGCCGGTCTCTTGGTCGGGGGTGGGGAACAGGGCGATCGGGGCACTGTCCACGCCCGGACGCCAGAGCAGGATGTCGCTGTTCAGCGAGACGGCCGCCCCGGGCACCGGCCGGAGGAGGAAACCGCGGCCATCCGGTGTCTGCAGCACCTCGACCATCACTTGGTCGAACTTCCCGATCGGAGTGGGGAGGGCGCTCCCGTCGGCCGGCACCTTGTACAGGGTCGAGATGGCAGTGCTGTCCTGGCGCGAGTAGAAGATCCACCGGCCGTCGCGGCTCCACGCCGGGCGGATGTTGATCCCCCCCGCGAAGGTGAGGCGCGCCACCGGGCCTCCGGCGAGTGCCTTGACCCAGATGTCCTGGGACCCGCGGTTATCCACCATCGTGAGCGCCACGCGGCGTCCATCCGGCGCGAGGGCGAGAGCACTGGGGACCCCATTCCCGGTGGTGCCGAGGTCGAGCTGGGTGGTGCGGCCACCCCGATCCACCGTGGCGAGGGTGAGCGCGCTTTGGACCTTCCCGGCCACATAGAGGAGGTCCCCCGTGCGCGCGACGACCACGTCGGCGGCGCCGAGACCACCGGTCGCGATCCCCTGGACGAGGGGTACGGACCTCCCGGTGATCTCGAGCTTGTCCTGATCGAAGGGGGCCACGAGGAGGTCACCGGCGAGTGTGACGTACGCGAGAAAGCCCGGTGCGACATACCGCCCCACCAGCCCCTGGATCAGTTCCTTCTGCACACCGGTGCGCAGGTCCGTCACGACCAGTCGGTAGCTGCGCGGATCCTCCCCGGCGCGGCGCAGGCGATAGATCAGTCCTCGGCCATTCGGAGTGATGTCCGGGTAGGCGTGCCCGACGTCCTGCTTTGCCGAGTCGAGGGGTGCGGCGACCGTGCGGGTGCCCCCGCTCTCTGGGATCCGGGAGAGCCCATCGATCGTGTCGAAGTAGATGTAACCGTCACTCCCCCAGACGCCGCCACCGGAAGTGTTCCCGGACGGCACCAGCGTGAGGGGGACGCCGCCATCAAGCGACTGTACCCGGAGCTCGAACCCGTTCCGTCCGAAATAGCCGAGCCGGGAGTCGTCGGGGGAGAAGAAGGGGCTCGAGGCCCCGGTGGTGCCGGGGATCGGGGTCGCGGTGAGCTGGGAGAGGTCGCGCAGCCAGAGCTGGATCCCCCCCTCGCCCGGGCCGGGATACACGATCCGCCGGCCGTCGTGCGAGATCGCGAGCCGGAGGCCGGTATTAAGGGGTGCCAGTCGCTGATCCTCCGGCAGTGCCAGGGCGAGGCGGGTCACCGGTAGCGCCGGTCGGCTCCACCGCGACCAGACGGACGCGGCGATGGTGAGCACGGCGACGGCCCACGGGAGCCAGGCGGCGAGACGGCGAGGCGGCGATGCGGCGGCCCTTCGCGCCACCGTCTTGCCGTCATGCCGCCCGGCCATTGTGCCGTCCTGCAGCGCGGTCGCGAATTCTGCCGCTGTGGCAAAGCGATCGGCCGGAAGCTTCTCGAGCGCGGTGAGCACCGCGGCATCCACGTGCGGCGGGATGGTGTGCCGCTTCGGGATGAGGGGGCGGGGCGTTTCGGTGAGGACCTTGGCGAAGACCGCCTGCGCGGTGGGGCCGCCGAAGGGGGGTTCGCCGCAGAGCATCTCGTACGTCACGCAGCCGAGCGCATACACGTCGGAGCGGGCGGTGATCTCCCGCTCTCCCATCGCCTGTTCGGGGCTCATGTAGTGCGGGGTGCCGAGGCTCATCCCCGTCTCGGTCATCCGGGTGCTGCCGGCGCTGCTGACCGCGAGGGCGATCCCGAAGTCGGCCACCAGGGCGCGCCCATCGTGCAGGAGGATGTTCTCCGGCTTGATGTCGCGATGGATCACGCTGTGCCGGTGGGCGTAGTCGAGCGCACCAGCGACTTCGACGGCGACTCGCACCGCGTCCGCGATGGGGAGCTGCTTCTCGCGGGTCAGACGGTCGCGGAGCGACTCCCCCTCGACGTACGGCATGACATAGTACAAGAACGAATGGAGTTGGGAGTCGGGAGGGGTGGAGTCACCGAGCACCCCTCCGAACTCCTGACTCCCAACTCTGGCCACACCAGAATCGAACAATGGCAGGATATGCGGATGCTGCAGGTTGGCGGTGGTCTTGATCTCAGACAGGAACCGTTCGGCGCCGATGACCGCGGCCAGCTCGGGCCGGAGCACCTTGATCGCGACCTTGCGGTCGTGCTTGAGGTCCTGGGCCAGGTACACCGTGGCCATCCCGCCGGCCCCGAGCTCGCGCTCGATGCGGTAGCGGTCGGCCAGCGCCGTGGCGAGGCGATCAAGTGTCGTGCTCACGGGGTCTGGGCCTTGAGCCGTGCCAGCTCGTTGGGCCAGTTGAAGATCAGGTTGAGGACGGGGGTGTCTCCGCCACCGGAGCTCAGCATCAGGAAGCGCTTCCCGTCCGGATGCACGTCATAGGCGCGGTGGAACTCCTGGGTGGCGAGCCCCGGGTGGGAAAACAGCGCCGTCGGGGTGCCGTGGGTGAAGTGGCGGCCGGTGGTCACCGGTACAGCGTACATATCCCCCCGCGCATTCCGGAAGAAGAGCTCTCTTCCGTCCCGCTTCCACATCGGCTCCATCCCTCCGGCGGCCGAGATGGCGAAGCGCGCCGAGTCGACGTTGGGGAAGGGGCGCACATACACGTCGGAGTGCCCCGATTCGTTCGAGGCGTAAGCGAGCCACTGCCCGTCGGGCGAGATCGCCATCGCATAGTTGTCGAACTGGGAGACGACGAGCGGACGCGCCACCGTGTCGACGCCGGTCCGGAGGATCAGCAGCCGGCGGCTCCCCAGCCCACCCCCTTCGGTCCGGAAGACCCGGAACCGGCCCAGGGGATCGAGGGCCACCTCGTCGAGCCGGAGTCCCGGCGGCGAGAGGGGAGTCACGCTGTCGCTCCCGTCCGCCCGCCGGCCCCAGACGCCGCGGACGTTGTTCCGCGAGGCGAGGAAGGCGACGCGCTGGCCATCCGGATACCAGACGGGGCGGTCGGAGTTGGTGACGTCGAAGGAGAGCCGGTTGAAGGCCCCCGTCGCCAGTTGCTTGATCCAGATCTGGCTTTCGCCCGCCACGTTCCGCGCGATCGCGATCTGCCGCCCGTCGGGGGAGAGCGCCACCTGCAGGAAGCTCCCGCGCAGCGTCGAATCCACGGTCGTCACTCGGCCCGCGTGGTCGACCCAGAGGAGGCCGTCGGTCGCCGTGGTCTGTGCCTGGTAGACCAGGGTCCCTGTCGCCGACGCGGCGAACTGGACGGTCCCGTTGGCGTTCTCCTGCTGCACATCCCCGATGACCAGGACCGGGGTGCCGAGGAGGCGGCCCTTCCGCACGTCGATGGGGGCGGCGAGGAGCTTCCCGTCGCCGGTGCCGATGGCCAGGTACCCGGGGGCGACGTAGCGGGCGAAGGTCCCCGTGGTCAGGTCGGTGACCGCGCCGTTCCGCAGGTCCACGACACCGATGTGATTCGACCCGATGGAACCCTTCCAGAGCATCACCGCGGCGAAGCGGCTCCCCGGGAGGACGTCGGGGAAGTCGTGCTCGCTGACATGGGTCAGGGTGTCGGGGAGGGAGATCTGGGTCACCCTTCCCCCCGACGGGGCGACGCGTGCCAGGCCGCGGGCGACGCTGGTGAAGTAGATCTGGCCGTCATCCCCCCAGTCCCCGCCGCCATACTGCGCCACCGAGTCGCTCACGACGGTGCGTGCCACGCCGCCGACGACGGGGATGACCTTGAGGAGGGTGGTGCCGCTCTCGGAGGTGAAGAACCCGACCTCGCTCCCGTCGGGGGAGAAGAATGGGGCGAACGCCCCCTTCGTGTCGGGGAGGGGGTGCGCCGCGGGCTGGTCGAGCGCCCGGACCCAGAGGGCGGTCCCGGTGCCGTCCGGCCCGATGTAGACCACCCGGTCGCCTGCCGGCGAAATGGCGAGGCGCGCACTGCCGATCGCCCGGACCGCGGCGCTGTCGCCGAGGCTGAGCGAGACCCGCATCACCACGGTCGGGGGCACGCTCCCCGGGTCCTTCCGGCGTACACCGAGGAGCCATCCGGCGAGCAGGGTGACGAAGGCGACGGCACCGGTGACCAGCCACCCGCGCCTGGTCTGCGCCACGGCGGGCCGGTAGCCGGTGCGCACTACCGTCGCCGTCGGGTCGCGCATCGCCGCGGCGAAGTCGGCCGCGGTGGCGAACCGATCAGCCGGGAGCTTCTCCAGCGCCTTGGCCAGCGCCCAGGCGATGTTGGGCGGCACCGACCGGCGAAGGTCCGTGATGGGGCGCGCCGTGTCGGTGACGATCTTCATGATGATCTGCTGCGCCGTGGCCCCGGTGTGCGGGGGATCGCCGGCCAGCATCTCGTACAGCACGCTCGCGAGCGAGTAGATGTCGCTCCGTCCGGTGAGTTCCTTCTCGGCCGTTGCCTGCTCGGGCGACATGTAGTGCGGCGTGCCGAGGGACATCCCGGTCTCGGTCATCCGTCCGCCGGCGGCGGCGGAGAGCGCGAGCGCGATCCCGAAGTCGGCCACCATCGGCCGGCCGTCGTGCAGGAGGATGTTCTCCGGCTTGATGTCGCGGTGGATCACGCCGTGGCGGTGCGCGTAGTCGAGCGCGTCGGCCACCTCGGTCGTGATCTTCACCGCCTCTTCGATCCCGAGCTGATGTTCGCGGTCGAGTTTGGTGCGAAGGGTCTCGCCGTCGATGAACGGCATCACGTAGAACAGGAACCCGTCGGCGCTCCCCGAATCGAACAGCGGCAGGATATGTGGATGCTGGAGCGCTGCGGTGGTCTTGATCTCCACCACGAAGCGCTCGGCGCCGATCACGGCGGCGAGCTCGGGCTTGAGCACCTTGAGCGCGACCTTGCGATCGTGCTTGAGGTCCTCGGCCAGATACACCGTGGCCATCCCGCCGGCGCCGAGCTCGCGCTCGATGCGGTACTTGTCGGACAGGGCTGCCTTCAGGCGCTCGATCGTCATGTCTCGGCTCTATTCGACGACAACGGGGATCCGCATCACCTTGGGCGGCTGGCGGAAGATGCCGGTCGTGATCACCAGCGTGAATGTCGCCGGGGCTGCGCGCATGAACGTGAAGTCGTAGGTCTCACCGGCGCCGAGCCGGAGATCGGCCTTCATGTCGACAGCCTGGGCCGGCGAGACCTCGGCGCCGTCCTTCGCGAACACGCGCCAGGTGGTCGACGTCGTGCTGTCGCTCAGCAGCTGGATCCGCTGGTTGTTGCTCGGCGTGATGTTGATGAACCGGAACCGATACGTCTCGCCGACATGGAGCCGCACCGGCGGGGGGGCGGCAGCGCCATTGAGGAAGGGAGGGGCCGTCGGGCCCGGGCCGCCCCAGCCCATCAGAAAGATCCGGTCGTGCTCCGCATCCCAGTGCTCACCCGGCTTGAGGACTACCAGCGGCCCATAGAGCCCGGACGCGAGCTGCTCGGCCTCGTCGGCGTGGGTGTGATAGATGAACGTGCCCGCGCGGTCGGGGGTCAGGTGGACCGTGAACGAGTCCCCCGGGGCGATGAGCGGCGCGATGTTGGCGTCATTGCCGCTCCATCCTGGTACGCCGTCGAATACGCTGGTCAGCTCGATGCCGTGCCAGTGGATCGACATCCCGACCGCCGTGCGATTGAGGATGGTGATGGCGACCGGCTCACTGCGCTGCAACAGTAGGGGAGTCCCCGGGATCCGGATCGAGTCGCGGGCCGGTTCCGCACCCTCCTGGAGGACGAAACCGTACGCGGGCTTGTCGCCGTAGACGCCGTCCTTCTGGTCGGCGAACAGCCGCAGTTGCCGCGCCGTCGGCGGCGGGGTCTCGGCGACGTCCCCACGCCGCGGCTTCACCTCGATGCCGACGATGAGCCCCGCCATTCCGCCCAGCGCGTGGCTGTGCACGTACTCGGGGTGGGGTGCGGCGAAATGCTGTTGGTGTTCGACGTGCGCGATGAAGTGGCAGTGGTACAGCCAATGTCCCGGACGCTTGGGGCTCCAGGTCAGCGCCAGGGTCGTCCCGGGCGTCATGAACTGGGTGACCGCCATCCGGGTCTGGTCGGGCCGGTACAGCGTGTCGGTCACGCCGTCGCCATGGGCATCGACGCGGTAGTAGAACCCGTGCAGGTGCATCGGGTGCGGCGCGACGGTGGCGTTGATGACCCGCCAATAGAGCGAGTCGCCGACCGTCGCCTGGATCCGCTCGGTGTGCGGCCAGGAGCGGCCGTTGACCAGGAAGGTGTGGCGCTGGCCGACCGAATCGGCCCGGTCGGCGAAGAGGGCGATGACGAGGAGCCGCTCCCCGCGGGGCGGGGGGAGGCTGTCGACCACCAGCGCGCCGAGCAGCTGGCCATCCTCGAAGATGCCGAGCCCTTTGCGGTCGTCGCGCGAGCGGCCGTAGTAGTAGTAGGTGCCGGGTCGGCCCGCCGTGAACCGGAACGCACGCGTCGCACCGGGCTGGATCTCGACCGCGGCGGTGTCGGTGCCGGCGCGGTCGTACAGGCCGCGCATGAGCATCGGGCGCGAGAGGCTGTTCCGGACGGTCGCCTCGATGACCGTGCCGAGCGGAACGCGGAGCAGGGGACCAGGCGTGAGGAGCGGTCCGCCTTCTTCGGCGAATGCATCGAGCGCGAAATCCGGCGGCGTCCCGATGCTCTCGGGGCTCCAGGTCCCTTCGCGCGCCTCGAGGTGGACCGTCAGCGTCCCGTGTGCGAGATGGCCCGCTACCCGACGATTGTCATTGGGGAAGGCCGTCGTACGGTCCGTCGGCGCGGAAGCGACCGGTGCTGGCGGTGTCCCACCCGCGAGGAGGTGGACCAGGGCCAAGGGTAGGAAGTGCGCGGGACGGACTGCGTTCACTGGAAGGTCCTTCGGTCGGCGGCGCCCCGTTGCAGGGCGGCCAGTGGATTCAACCGGACGGTGAGCTGTCGTGCGCCGTCGATGCCGCCGACGATGATCAGTTCATTGCCGTCGGCCGAAACGTCATAGGACGTGCGGAAGGCGCTGAGCGTGTACTGCCCCCGGAAGAGGGTATCAGCACGTCCCACGGCGACGGTGGGAGTGGTCGCCACCGAGACCGCGAGGAAGAGGTCGCCGCTTCGATACATGATCTCGTGCCCGTGGCGCGACCACCGAGGCTCGACCCCGCCTCCCGACGAGACCTGCCAGCGACCGGCGCCGATGGGGAAGGGGCGGAGATAGACCTCGCGGCGTCCGGACTCGTCCGAGCAGTACGCCAGCCAGCGCCCGTCGGGCGAGAGGGTGGCGTGCGACTCGTTGGCCGGCGTCCCGGCGAAGACCTGCGCCGGAGCACCCGGGGTCTTGTAGAGGATGTCGCCCCGGGTCGCGGCACTCTGGTGCAGGTAGATCAGCGTGTCGCCATGCCCGGTCCAGGAGTAGGGAAAGTCGGTGCCCGGGGAGACGACCAGGGAGTCGGGTTGGCCGCTCCCATCGGCGGGTGCGGCGTAGATCTCCCAGCTCGAGGAGGGCAGGGGGAGGGATCCGAACGCCAGGCGCCGGCCATCCCCCGACCATTCGGGTCGAAGGGCGGTGCTCGCAAAGGTGATCCGCTGGAGGTTATGCGAACTTCGGTCGACCACCCAGACGTCGCCCGTGAGGTTGGAGCTGAGCACCCCGAGCGCGATGCGGCGGCCGTCGGGGGAGAGGCGCGGCATCTCGAAGCTGAGTTCGTCGGGGATCTCGGGCCGGGCGTTGCCCCGCCGGTCGAGCCGGAGGAGCCGCCCCTTCGACACCCCGCCCTCGACCTGGACCAGCACCCCGGGGCCCACGGCGACTTTCGCCGCCCCGCCACTGATGGCGACATGATCCAGGATCGTCTGGGCGGGTCCGGTGAAGCGGCGCCGTTTGGCGTCGAACGGGGCGCCGACGTAGACCCCGTCCCCGGTGGCCCAGGTCACGTACCCTGGCGCATGATACGTCGCGTTGGTCCCGGTCACGTCCTCGAAGACCGTCACTTGGCCGGTCGCGAGCGTCAGGATCCCCAGGTACTCGATCCCTTTCCGGGTCACCGTCATGAGCGCGGCGTCGCCACCCGGGAGGAAGGACG
>JANLXK010000024.1:0-6095 GCA_031365045.1 Gemmatimonadota bacterium
CCGATCCCGGACCAGGTGGCGGCGACGGGGGTGCGGGTCAGGAGCTGCTCCTAACTGCCCCTCCCCCGACCCCTCCCCCTGCCGGGGGAGGGGAGCCCAGAACGACGTTCTCCCTCTCCCGATAGGGAGAGGGGGTTGGGGGTGAGGTCTGGCCTCGAAGAGGAGCCGGCTTAGCTGCTCCTGGCCTTCTTCACCGCCTCCGTCAGCTTCGGCACGATCTCGAAGAGGTCGCCTACGATGCCGTAGTCGGCGAGCTTGAAGATCGGCGCGTCCTTGTCGCGGTTGATGGCGACGATGACCCGGCTCGTCCGCATCCCGGCCAGGTGCTGGATGGCGCCGCTGATGCCGATGGCGACGTAGAGCTCGGGGCTCACGATGCGGCCCGTCTGCCCGATCTGGGTGCTCGGATCGCGCCAGCCGTCGTCGGTGACGGCGCGGGTGGCGCCGACGGCGGCGTTCCCGAACGCCGCGGCGAGATCTTCGACCAGCTTGAAGTTGGCCGCTTCCTTGAGACCGCGGCCGCCGCTCACGATCACCGGGGCGTCGCCCAGGTCGAGTTTGGTGTCCCCCTTGGCGCCGACGGCGGTGACCACGACCTTCGCGGCCGCCGGATCGACGGCAGGCTGGGCGACGCTGACAGCGCCGGCCTTCGGCGCGTCCACCACCCGGATCGCGCCGGGACGGAGCGTCGCGACGGCGGGAGTGCCACTCAGCGAGATGGTCGTGATGATCTTGCCCGTGTGGGTCTGGTGTTTGCCGGTGAGGGCGTCACCATTGATGCGGAATTCGGTGAGGTCGGACGCCAGACTCACGCCGAGGAGCGCGGCCACGCGGGGGGCGAGGTCCTTTCCTTGGGCCGAGGCGGAGAAGAAGGCAACGCGGAAACCGCCGGCCTTGATCTGGGCGGCAGCGGTGGCCGCGAACACCTCGGGGCTGTAGCGCTCCAGACCAGCGTGCTCGACCACGATCACCTTGTCGGCGCCGACCTTGGCGAGCGCGGGGGACTCGGAGCCTATACCCGGAGCTCCGATCAGGAGCGCGGTCACTTCACCGCCACCGGTAGAATCAGCGGCCTGACGGGCCGCGGCGACCATCTCGAGCGCGACCTTCCGGAGTTCCCCGCCCCGCGACTCCGCGAATGCGAACGTGTTGGCCATCAGAGCACCTTCGCTTCTTCGTGGAGGAGCCGCACGAGCTCGGCCACCGCATCCGGGCCTTCGCCGACGATGCGGCCGGGGGGACGGTCGGCGGGGAGTTCGATCTTGGTGACGGTGAGACGCGCCGTACCGAGCTGGGCCGGGCGGACGTCCAACGGCTTCTTCTTGGCCGCCATGATCCCCTTGAGCGACGGGAGCCGGGGCCGCGCGACACCTTCGTCGATGGAGATGACGGCGGGGAGGGGGAACTCGATGGTCTCGCTCGCCCCTTCGAGCTGACGCTCGGCCACGCCCTTGCCCCCCGCGATCTCCAGCTTCGAGATGGCAGTGACGCAGGCAAGGCCGAGCATCTGGGCGGTCATCGGGGCGACGGACTGGTTGGCGCTGTCGGTGGCCATCCGCCCGAAGAGGATCAGGTCGTACCCCCCTTCCTTGAGCTCCGCGGCGAGCGCGGTGGCGATGGCGCTCCCGTCGAACGGCACCTCGGCCGCCTGCAGATGGATCGCGCGGTCGATGCCCATCCCCAGCGACTTCCGGAGGGTCTCGGCGACGCCGTCGGGGCCGAGGGAGATGACGACCGTCTCGCCGGGGCCCTGCTTTTCGTTCAATTGGAGCGCGACCTCGACGGCATACCCGTCGAAGTCGGCGATGTCGTACTTGAGCCCCGTCGGGTCGAGCGACTTCCCGTCGGCGGCGATGGCGAAGCGGCCATCCATGTCCGGCACGCGCTTGATGCAGACTGCGATCTTCACAGGTTCCCCGGGGTTCGAATTGCGCGGGGAACATAGGCGGGTAGGCGGCTCGGCGGCTAGGCGGGTCGTCGGGTGCTTCATCGGGTCTTCAGACACGCCAACTGGGGGTGGGGCTTGGCCTCAACTGGGAGGCCCGAAGGGACGGTGGGACGGAGAAACTCATTGTGGTCTCAAGGGAGGACTCCCCCCTGAGACCACAAAGTTCATCTCCGTTCCTTCGTCCTTCCGCCCCTCCCTGTTGAGGCCAGACCTCGACACCGTCGGGATGGCGGCTTCCTCAGCGGAATGCTTGCACTCCCGTGATCGCCTGCCCCAGGATCAGCGAGTGCATGTCGTGCGTACCTTCGTAGGTATAGACCGACTCGAGGTTGGCCATGTGCCGCATCGAGTGGTACTCCGCCAGGATCCCGTTGGCGCCCAGCAGGCGGCGGGCCTCGCGGGCGCACTCGGTGGCCATGTTCACGTTGTTCCGCTTGGCGAGCGAGACCTGGTCCGACGTCATCGTCCCCTTGTCCTTGAGCCGGCCGAGCTGGAGGCAGAGGAACTGCGCCTTGGTGATCTCGGTGAGCATGTCGGCCAGGCGCACCTGCTGGATCTGGGTCGCGGCAATGGTCTTGTCGAACATCTTCCGCTGCTTGGCGTAGCGCACCGCCTCGTCGAAGCAGGCCATCGCGGCGCCGATGGCGCCCCAGCTGATGCCGTAGCGCGCCTGCGTGAGGCACATCAGCGGGCTCTTGAGGCCGCCGGTCTTGGGGAGGAGCGCGTCCTTCGGCACCAGCACGTCCTGCAAGACGAGCTCGCTGGTGTCGCTGGCCCGGAGCGAGAGCTTCCCCTTCTGGTCCTTGGCGGTGAACCCCTTGGTGCTGGTCGGCACGATGAAGCCGCGAATGCTCTTCGCGTCGTCGATGGCGCCGGTCTTCGCCCAGATGATGCTCACCGTCGCCTGGCTGCCGTTGGTGATCCACATCTTGGCGCCATTCAGGAGCCAGCCCTCCTTGGTCTCCTTGGCCGTCGTGATCATCCCGCCGGGGTTGGAGCCGAAGTCGGGCTCGGTCAACCCGAAGCAGCCGATCTCCTCCCCCTTGGCGAGCCGCGGGAGCCACTTCTTCTTCTGCTCCTCGGAGCCGAAGGCGTAGATGGGGTACATCACCAGGGCGCCCTGCACCGAGGCGAAGGAGCGGATGCCCGAATCACCCCGTTCGAGCTCCTGCATGATGAGGCCGTAGGCGACGTTGTTCACCCCCGCACAGCCGTACTCCTCGGGGAGGTTGGCGCCGTACATCCCCAGCTCCGCCATCCCCTTGATGAGCTGCTTGGGGAACTTCCCCTGGATGTAGGCGTCGCCGATGACCGGCATCAAGTGCTCGTCCACCCAGGCCCGGACGGCGTCACGGATGGCGCGCTCCTCCTCGCTCAGGAGCGAGTCGAGGTCGTAGAAGTCGACGCCGGTGAATGCGGTTGCGACGCTGGCCATGGTGCCTTCGGTGCTGAGGTTCGTTGGTTGGCTACTGGCTATTGGCTGCTGGCTACTCCTTGCTGGGGGGCTGGCATCGGCGCAGAATAGCCAGAAGCCAGCAGCCCCTTGTCCTCGACTACCCTGCCTTCCTGCGCCCCAGATCCCGCACCGCCGAGGGCACGATCCCCACGGATTTGGCCTTCTTCCGGAAGCCGGGGCCGTGGTCGATCTCCACCCCGGTCTCCGCCTGCCACTGGTGCACCATCTCGTGCAGCACGGTGTGCTCCACCTCACTCCACCCGTGCGCCCGGAGGTGCCGGCGGCTAAGGGCGATCTCGGTCGGACGCTTGCTGGCCCGGTCTACAGTCAGCTCCCCCAGGCGGGTCTGCATCCTGCCGCTCAGCCGGAACCGGATCGGGCCGAGCAGGCCTCCAAAATACTCGAGATTGAGCCGCCGGTGCATCTCCTCCAGCCGGTGGAGCAGCGCCACGTCCCCAGGCTGCGGTTGCTCGGTCACCCGCCGGCGCGCCGGCGCCAGGGCGTGCTCGAAGACCGGGAAGGCGAGGAATTCCTTCTCCGCCTCGGCCCGCTCGGCCCGCGTCACCCGCGGCATCAGGAAGCGGATGACCGCCTCGAGCACCCGGTCGGGGGCCTGGGCGAAACCGGCGTGGAGCCGGAGCACCCCGTGCCGCCCGTAGCTCAGCATCACGGTGCGGTTGTGGTGCGCCACCAGGCCGCGGATGCCGAGGACGCGGTGGATACCGAGCCGTTCGAACCGGCGCGCGAGGAGCTCGGGCGCGGGCATCGAGAGGCGGGGGGCTTCCCCGCCATCCGCCGTGTGCTCAGGCGCCGGTCGGAACGGGATCATCGCCGGGCCTCCGGTGACGGGCGTAGACCGATTCGGTCGAGGGGTGGAACTCCCCCGTGGCGGCGTCCCAGCGGTAGTGGACGATATGCACCGCCTGACGATCGACGTGGATCACGTTGAACGCCGACGGGCGCTTGCCTCGGGTGCGATTCGTGTGCGTGCCGGTCGTGCTGACGGGGAGGACGCCGTCGATCTGTCCGGCCCCCTCCTGATGATCGTGGGCGCAGAGGACCACGTCGGCGCCGAGGGCGAGGAGCCGCTTCTGCGCGGTGCGCCAGCGCGCAAGCCCCATCCGCCGGGAGATCTCGCCGCGGAGCACATTGTGATGCAGCGTCGCGACCCGGATCGACTCCGGCGGCGCCCCGGCGAAGAGACCTTTGACCCTGGTAGTCTCCTTCTTGGGGAGATGCCCCTTCACCGTGAGATCGCGGAGGTTGAAGGTGAGCGACTTCCAGGAGATGCCGAAGCTGGTCAGGAGCCCCGCCACCACCACGCGCGGTGTGGATAGCACCGGCACCAGATCATCGCCGAAGTATTCCCGCCACTTCCGATACCGGATCGCTGCCCGCCCGAAGGGGAGGACGGCCCGCCACCATTGGACATCATGGTTGCCGGGGATGACGTGCACCGCGGCGGTCCGTCCGAGCGACTGGACGAAGGCGAGTGCGCGCTGGAGTTCGCCGTGGCGGGCCCGCTGGGTCAGGTCGCCGGTGACGCAGACCACGTCGGGGCGGAGCTCGGAGACGAACTTCTCGATCGCCGCGACCTGGACCAGATCGGCGTCCCGCCCGAAATGGAGGTCGGCGACGTGGACAAGGATGACGTCGCTCACCAGGTGGCCTTGATCCGGTAGGTGAGGACCGCCTGGCCTCCTGCCGGGACCTTCACCCGGAAACGCGCCCGCGCGCTCGACAGCCGCTCGGCCGGCTGCGAGCTCTCGAGGATGCGCCACTCGCCTCCCCGTTCGACCTGCACGTCGATCAGCGCGTCGGCGTCTCCCTGGTTGCGGAGAGTGTCGGCGTAGGCGGAGTTGACGAAGGTGCGGGTACGACGCGTGGCCCCCGGCATCGGCTCGGTCCCCTGCACCCAGTCGGTCTGGATCCGCTTGGCCACGAGGTCGAAGGCGCTGCCGGCGTTGATGCGGAGCTCCTCACCCGGAGCGGTGTGACCCACGCCGGCCTCGCCGATGAGCTGCAGCCGTCCGGCGCTGTCGGGCTGGAAAATCCGGACCGCGCCCTGCGGGAGGGGCGCGTCGCCGAACGGTGTGCGGCGTGCACGGGCGAGGGTGTAATAGACGGTGACCGGGGTCTCCCCCTCGTCGCCGGTCTGGCCCCAGTAGCCCCAGTAGGGGATCGAGGAGCGCACTTCGTAGCTCTTGGCCACCGGTGCCGTGGCCGGCTCGAAGAGGGCGACGCTGCTCATCGTGCCAGGACGAAGCTGCTGGCGACCGTTGAGTGTATAGAGATGGAACTCCCCCACCTTCTGCTGCGCTGCGCCGTCGGCCACGGCCGAGAGCGACTCCATCACCCGCCCCGCCATCCGTGCGGCCTGGGGCATGACCCCCCCGCCCATCGGGGCCTGGTTGACCTGACCCGCGAGGAGCTGCACCTCGACGTCATCCGCGGTGAACGGCGCGGTGAAGCTCGCGAGCCCGCTCACCTGCCCCACGCTGCCGCGGAGCACCACCGCATACATCGCGTTCCACGCGCCCCCCTGCGCAAAGCCGCCGAGCCGGAACTGGTCGGACGCTCGGCGGGCGCTCACGCGCACGTCGGTCATCGCCTCCGCGGGCACGACGTCGGCGGGAAAGGCCGGCTGGCCCGGCAGGCCGAAGAAGATCGTCCCGTCGGCAAAGCGGACCC
>JANLXK010000083.1:0-7993 GCA_031365045.1 Gemmatimonadota bacterium
CCGAGGTGCGGAAGCTGGTGGGAGGTCCGGGGGCCGCATCGCGTGCCGCCGACCTGGCGATGGAGCTGGTGGGCGCGTGAAGCTGCCGGTGAGTGCGGGGAAGTGGCTCGGGGTCCCGCTGGTCGCGACCTTGGCCGCCACCTGGCGGGTGCAGGTGCAGGGGGCCGAACATGAACGGACGGCGAGGGCCAACGCCCAGGGTTGCCTCTATGTGATCTGGCACGAGACCCTGTTGCCCCAGACCTGGCTCCACCGGACCCGCGGCGACATCACGATGCTGGTGAGCGCCACGATCGACGGCGATTACCTGATGGCCTTCGGGGGGGCGCTCGGATACCGGGCGGTCCGCGGAGCGGCGGGGCAGGACGGGGTCCACGCGCTCAAGGAACTGACCGGGATCCTGCGCGAGGGCCACCCGGTGGCGATCGCCCCGGACGGTCCCCTCGGTCCTCGGCGGGTGCTGAAGCCGGGAGTCGTGGTGGCGGCGCAACGCACCGGAGCGCTGGTCCTGCCACTCCACGTGACCGCCGATCGGGCCTGGCGGTTCGATTCGTGGGATCGGTTCCTGGTGCCGTCATTCTTCGCCCGGGTCCAGGTGCACTACGCCGAGCCCTTTGCGGTCGAGAGTGGCGAGGCAGGGTTGGAGGCGGGGACCGCGCGGCTGGCCAGCGCACTCGCGGAGCTCTCACGGGAGGACCAGGCGTGAACGGACGACGTGGGGACGGGCACCGCATGGTGCGCTGGCTCTGGACCAGCGAGCGGATCGATGCCCGCCTGGTGCGGCTGGCCCTCCTCCCGGTCGCGGCAGGCTACGGCGCTGTGATGCGGGCCCGCGCGGCCGCGTACGCCCGCGGATGGTTCGCGAGCTACGCGCTCCCCCTGCCGAGCATCGCCGTGGGGAACCTGAGCGTCGGCGGGTCGGGGAAGACTCCCATCGCCATCTGGGTGGCCCGCTACGTCCAGGCCAAGGGACTGAAGCCGGGGGTGCTCCTCCGAGGGTACGCCGGCGGAGACGAGGCCCGGGTGCACCAGCGGGCCCTGCCGGGCGGGGTCGTAGTGGTCGATCCCGACCGCCGGGCCGGTGCCGAGCGGGCCAGGATCGCGGGGGCCCAGATCCTCGTCCTGGACGACGCTTTCCAGCGGCTGGACGTGCGCCGGGACCTGAACCTCTGTGTGGTGAGCGCGGAAACGACAAGAGCCGTACCTTGGAGCCTCCCCGCGGGACCCTGGCGGGAAGGGCTGGCGGCCCTCGATCGGGCCGACGCCATCGTGGTGACCCGGAAACGGGCCCCCGCGGAGGCCGCCAAGGCCCTCGTGGCCGAGCTGGCGACCCGCTTCAAGGGACCGATCGCCATCGCCCACCTGGGGCTCACCGGGCTCGAGGGGCTGGTGAGTGGCACGCGGTCCCCGGCCTCGCTCCTCCAGGGGAAGCGGGTCGTGGCCGCCGCCGCGATCGGCGACCCGGACAGCTTCGTGGGACAGCTCAAGGCGGTCGGGGCGGCGGTGCAGGTGGCCACGTGGCGCGACCACCACCAGTACGGCCCCGAGGATCTCGCGTGGCTGGCCAAGGCCTCCCGCAAGTCCGACCACCTCGTGATCACCGAGAAGGACGCCGTGAAGCTGCGGGATCGTTGGCCGGCCGGGGTGCCTGAACCCCTCGTGGCCCAGTTGGACCTCGCCTGGGAAGCGGGCGAGGCAGCACTCGTGGGGGCGCTCGACGCCGTCGTGTCGCCGACCCAGCCGTTGACCCGTTGACCGCGCAGGAGAGCCGAGCGCAACCCGTATGACATCCACCAAGCCGACCCAGCAGAATGTGATGCGGAAGGAGCGGGACACCTTCCTCTCCGGCACCGAGGAGAATCCCTACGAGGCGATGATCGCGCGATTCGACGTCGCCGCGAAGAAGCTCGACCTCGATCCCGGCCTCTACAAGGTGCTCACGCACCCCGAGAAGCAGATCATCGTCTCGGTGCCCATGCGTCGCGACAATGGTGACGTGGAGGTCTACACCGGCTACCGCGTCCTGCACAACACGTCGCGCGGGCCCGCCAAGGGCGGGATCCGGTTCGACATGCAGGTCACGCTCGACGAGGTGAAGGCGCTCGCCGCCTGGATGACCTGGAAGTGCGCGGTGGTCAACGTGCCCTTCGGCGGCGCCAAGGGCGGCGTGGTCTGCGACCCGTCGACGATGTCCAACGGCGAGCTCGAGCGGGTCACCCGCCGCTACACCTCGGCGATCATCGACACCCTCGGCCCCGACAGCGACGTCCCGGCGCCGGATGTGAACACCAACGAGCGGGTGATGGCGTGGATCATGGACACCTATTCCATGCACAAGCGCCACACCGTCACCGCCGTCGTCACCGGCAAGCCGGTCGAGATGGGGGGGTCGCTCGGCCGCCGCGAGGCCACCGGACGCGGCTGCATGTTCGTGACCCGCGAAGCGCTCAAACGCCTGCGACTGCCGATGAAGGACGCCAAGATCGCGGTCCAGGGCTTCGGCAACGTCGGGTCGATCTCGGCCCAGCTGATGCACAATGAAGGCGCCACGATCGTGGCCGTGAGCGACAAGCACGGCGGCATCTACAACGCCAAGGGGCTCGACATCGATGCCGCACTGGCGTGGGTGCGCGAAAAGAAGTCGCTGGCGGGCTTCCCCAAGTCCGAGAGCATCACCAACGAACAGCTCCTGGGGCTCGAGTGCGACGTGCTGGTGCCCGCCGCGATGGAGAATGTGATCACCGCCGAGGTGGCCAAGAGCGTCAAGGCGAAGGTGATCTGCGAAGGCGCCAACGGACCGACCACACCGGCCGCCGACCAGATCCTCCACGACAAGGGGGTCTTCGTCATCCCCGACATCCTGGCCAACGCCGGCGGCGTGACCGTCAGCTACTTCGAGTGGGTCCAGGACCGGGGCGGTTACTTCTGGGACGAAGACACGGTCAACCAGCGCCTCGAACGGATCATGGTCCGCGCCTTCGACGAAGTGGTCGGGATGGCCGACCGGCAGAAGGTCGACAACCGGATCGCCGCCTACATGCTGGCGATGGACCGGGTGGCCACGGTGCACAAGCTGCGCGGGATGTACGCCTGATGCAGCTGGCCCTCGTGGCCGTCGGGGCGCTCCGCCCCGGCTTCCGCGAGATGTGCGATGAATACCTCCGTCGCCTGGCGCGCTACGCCCGGACGACGGAGCACGAGCTGAAGGAAGCGGGGCGGGTCCCGGAAGGGGCACCCCGACGCGCCGAGGAGGCCAAGCGACTCCGCGCGGCGATCCCCGCCGGAGCGCTCGTGGTCGCCTGCGCCCGCGCAGGGGACCCCTGGACGAGCCGCGACCTCGCCACCCGCCTCGAGCGCTGGCAGATCGCGGCTCGACCGTTGGCGGTCCTGGTCGGGGGGTCCAACGGCCTCGACCCCGACCTCATCCGGAGCGCCGATCACCGCTGGAGCCTCGGCCCCCTGACCCTCCCGCACGAGCTGGCGCGGGTGGTCATCGCCGAGCAGCTCTACCGGGCGTTCACGATCCTGAAGGGCGAGCCGTACCACAAGGGAAAGGAGGATAAGGGGTGAGAGGTGAGGAGTAAGGGGGACGGCATCCACAGGTTTCATCCCCCTCACCCCTCACTCCTTACCCCTCACGCCGTATGACCGAGTGGTTCGAAGAATGGTTCGGCGAAGAGTACCTCCGCCTCTATCCCCACCGGGACGAGGCCGATGCCGCACGCCTGGTGGAGCTGATCCGCCGCCACGTGCCATGGCGCGCCGGGCTCCGGGTGCTCGATGTCGGGTGCGGGGCGGGGCGCCACGCCCGCGCCCTCGGCGCGGCCGGGGCGCAGGTGTTCGGGCTCGACCTTTCCCTCTGTCTGCTGCAGCGCGCCCGCGCGACGGGCGCGACCAGCCTGGTCCGGGCCGATATGCGCCTCCTGCCGGTGCGTGACGGCTCGATGGACCTGACCGTGAATCTCTTCACCAGCTTCGGTTACTTTGCGACCGATGCCGAACACGTCGATGCGCTCGCCGGAATGGTCGCGACCGTGCGACCGGGGGGATGGATCGCGCTCGACTTCCTCCATGCCGACACCGTGATCGACGCGCTGGTGCCCGCCGAGCGGGTGACCCTGGCCGACACCCCCGTGGAGGTGACCCGCCGCCTCCTCGAAGGCCGTCGATTCGTGGAAAAGACCATCCGGCTCGCCGACGGGCGCCGCTTCACCGAGCGGGTGCGCCTCTTCACCCCGACCGAACTCGAATCGATGCTCGCCGCCGCCGGTACCACGATCCGATGTCGATTCGGCGATTACGCCGGTGCGCCGCTCGTCGCCGGTGCACCCCGCGCCATCCTGATCGCCGAGCGCGCCGCGTGACCCTCCGGATCATCACCACCCCGCTCGCCACGGCGCCCGAATGGCCCGCCGCCCGATCGGGCGGCTTCGAGCCCGCGCTGCGCGAAGCCCTCGTGGCGGCGGTCGGGACCGAGAGCACGATCGCCAAGCTCTCCCACCCCGACGTCGTCGTCGTCACCACGGGCCAGCAGCCCGCGCTCTTCACGGGCCCGCTCTACACCGTCCACAAGGCGCTCTCCGCCCGCGCGCTCGCACTGCTCCTCGAGGCCCGGTGGCAACGCCCGGTCGTCCCGCTCTTCTGGCTCGCGGGGGACGACCACGACTTCGCCGAGGCCCGCACCACCACCTGGCTCAAGACCGATGGATCGGTGGCCAGCGGGAGCCTGTTGCCGCGCCCCGCGGAGGCCAACCAGCTCCCGATGTACCGGACCATTCTGGGGCCGGAGATCGAGCCGCTCCTCGCCCAGATTTCGGGGGACATCGCGCCCTACCAATTCTCTGGACCGGTGCGGGAGTGGCTGGCCCGCCACTGGCAGCTCGGACGCACCCTCGGCGATGCCTACGCGGGCTCGCTCGCGGAGCTGTTCGCCCCCCTCGGGATCCTCTGCTTCGATCCGACCCATCGTACCGCCAAGCGGGCGATGGCACGCCACCTGATCAAGGCCGTCGGGCTGGCCCGTGACCTCGACCGCGATCTGGCGACCCGGGCTGCGGAGCTCGCCGCCGTAGGACTCGATGGCGGGGTCGTGGTGGGGGATGGGGCAACGCTGGTGATGGTCGAAGGGAAGGAGGGGCGTGATCGCCTGGTGCTCGAAGGAGACCACTACGCGACCCGCCGGAGCGGGGAACCCTTCACCCTCGAGACGCTGCAGGCGCTGGCGGCGGCGGAACCGGAGCGTCTCTCCCCCAATGTCCTGCTCCGTCCGGTCGTCGAGGCCGCGATCCTCCCCACGGTGGCCTATGTGGCCGGCCCGGGGGAGCTCAACTACTGGCGTCTCACGGCGCCGATCTTCGCGCGGATGCGGATCACGCCGCAGGCGGCCGTCCCCCGTTGGTCGGGGATGATCGTGGAGCCTGGCGTCGACCGGCTGGTGACCGACCTCAAGGCCACGCTGGATGAACTCCTCGCCCCCGGTGCGAAGCTCGAGGCGCGGCTCGCCCGCTCGCAGGTCCCCCTTGAAGCAGCCGACGCGATGGCCGACCTGCAGGCGGCCCTGGCGCGTGACTTCGACCTCCTCGAGCGGACCGGCGTCGTGATCGCACCCCAGCTGGCCCGGTCGCTCGCCACCCTGCGGCAGAAGATCGAATGGGCGCTGGAACAGGCCGACGCCAAGGTGATCGCCCACCTCAAGCGGCGCGACACCGAGACGATGGGCCGGATCCAGCGGGCCCGCGATTCACTCCGGCCCAACCACCGCCCCCAAGAACGGGTGCTCACCGTCGCCCCCTTCCTGGCACGTCACGGGACCGGCCTCCTGCCCGAGATCGCCGAAGTGATCCGGGCCTGGTATGCCGCGGCCCTTGAAGCCGGGCCCCCCACCCCCTAGACTGCCGCGCATGTACTTTCTCTTGATCCTCGTCCTCGCCGTCCTCCTCGTGCCGATCATGGCCATCCTGATCGACTCGCCGATCGGGCGCGCCCTGGCGCGTCGGGTCGAAGGGCCGGTGGACGCGGCCCCGCCTCCCCTCGTGGAGCTCGCCAAGAAGGTGCAGCTCCTCGAGGCCGAGATCGACGACCTCCACCGGTCGGTCGAGGCGCTGCAGGAAGAGAACCAGTTCGTGCAGAAACTCCTCGAGGAGGGCGGTCGCCGCTCGGCGCTTCCGCCCGGCCCCACCTCCTGAGCGAACCGAGCGGCACGCCCGCACGCCGCGGCGCGATCTTCGTCGCCCTCGGCATCTTCCTCAGCCGGATCGCCGGACTCATCCGGTCGCGGGCCACCGCCCACTTTCTCGGATCCTCTGACGCCGCGGACGCCCTTGCCGCGGCGTTCCGCATTCCCAACCTCCTCCAGAACCTCTTCGGGGAAGGGGCCCTCTCGGCCTCCTTCATCCCGGCGTACGCCGCCCTCCACGCCAAGGACCCCAAGCGCGCCGACCAGCTGGCCGGTGCCGTGGGGGCCGTCCTGGCGCTCGGCGTCAGCGTCCTTGTCGTCCTGGGGGTGCTCGGGAGCCCCTGGCTGGTCGACCTCGTGGCGCCGGGGTTCGACGGCGCCAAGCGGGATCTCGTGGTCCGGCTGGTGCGGATCCTCTTCCCCGGGATCGGCCTCCTGGTCCTCTCGGCCTGGTGCCTCGGCGTCCTCAACACTCACCGCAAGTTCTTCCTGTCGTACGCGGCGCCGGTCCTCTGGAACGGGGCCATCATCGCGGCGCTGATCTATGGTGGGACGCAGGGGGGCGGGGGAGACGTGGTCGCGGTCTGGGCGGTGTGGGGCTCAGTGGCGGGGAGCCTGCTGCAGTTCCTGGTCCAGGTGCCGACCGTGCTCCAGGTGGCGCCCGAGCTGACGCATCGGCATAGCGGAGTGGCGCGGGAAGTACGCGAGGTGTTCCGGAACGCTGTCCCCGCGGTCATGTCGCGCGGCGTGGGGCAAGTGAGCGCCTATGTGGACACCCTCCTCGCGAGCCTCCTCGGCACCGGGGCCGTGGCAGACCTTACCTATGCCCAGACGCTCTACCTGCTACCGGTGAGCCTCTTCGGGATGTCGGTGAGCGCGGCGGAGTTGCCGGCGATGGCGCGTGAGGCGGGCACGACCGACACCGAAGCGCTGCGGGCACGGATCGACGCGGGACTGCGGCAGATCGCCTTCTTCGTCGTCCCCTCCGCGGCCGCGATGCTCCTCCTGGGGCAGGTGATCGCCGCGACCATCTACCAGTCGGGACACTTCGGCGCGGACGATGCCCGCCACGTCTGGGGGGTGCTGGGGGGGTCGGCGGTGGGGTTGCTCGCCGCGACCCAGGGTCGGCTCTACAACTCGGCCTTCTACGCCCTGGGCGACCCGCGCACGCCGCTCCGATACGCGCTCCTCCGGGTCGCCCTGACCACCGTCCTCGGCACCCTCGCGGCGCTCTACGGTCCGCGACTCCTCGGCATCGACCAGCGCTGGGGCACGGCCGGCCTCACCGCGACCGCCGGATGTGCCGCATGGGTCGAGTTCCTGCTCCTGAAGCGGGCGATGAACGGACGGATCGGGCGGACCGGGATCACGCTGCACGAGCTGGGACGCCTTTGGGGCATCGCCCTCCCCGCCGCGATCGTGGCGTACATCGCCGCCACCGGCCTCGCACTCGCGGGTCCGGTCCTCCGCGGGCTGCTCGTCCTCGGCGTCTTCGGCGTCCTCTATCTGCTGCTGGCCTTGCTGTTCAAGATCCCCGAGCTCACGGCGTTGCGCTCGAGGATTCCTGGGATCCGGTAGCCAAATGATGTTGCGAGGAAACCCCTAAACCCCGAAGGCGATCCTTGTACGCTTGGTCGACGACTCTTCGGATCGTCAACTTGGTCTGGTCGAAATTCAGGAGGAGGCCGACCCGGATCCCTGATGCGGCGAGATAAGACCTCACTTGGGCAAAGTGGATAACTTCCAATCTGGATGTCGATTTGAGCTCAACGACGAGCTCTCCACCGACGACTAGGTCTAGCCTGTGCCTCCCGACGA
>JANLXK010000112.1:0-1762 GCA_031365045.1 Gemmatimonadota bacterium
GTCACGCTGTACGCCGCATTATTCAGCGCCTGGAACCGGGTCCCCAGGGGCTTCAGGATGTCCTGCATCGCGGGCCGGCTGGACGCGTAGGGATTGGTCGGACAGCTCCCCGCCGCGCTGATGTTGTAGAACGTGTAAATGAAGTAGATGACGTCGTTGTTGAACGTCGGGTAGTTCCACGCCAGGCCGCGCGACTCGACGGCGATGCCGAGGGGGTGGGGGCGGCCGGCCGTGAGGCCGGGGTTCCCGTCCCACGCCATCGTCCAGATGTCGCCCTGCGAGGCGCTCGGCAGGCCGCGGAGGGCCGGGTCGAACACGTCTTCGCTGGCGTCACCGATCGGGACGTAGGCCGCCGCCGGCCAGTTCAGCTGGTCGTTGCGATCCTGGTAGTTGTAGATCGGGAACACCTGGTCGCCGCTCGGCACCGTGCCGGAGGCGTCGAAGAACCAGGCGCCGGTGGTGTCCTTCCACGTGAAGGTGGCCGTCGCGGCCGTCGGGTCGATGGACCCCGCGACCTGCAGGCCGGAGTTGAAGACGTACTGCTGGGGCGACCCCTTCGGCCAGTACCCGCCACCGATGGTCGAGGAGCCGCCGGAGTCGACGCAGACCTCGCCGGTCGCGGACAGACCGCAGTAGATCCGGTTGACGGTGAGGAACCCGACGGCACGCGCCGCCAGGCGGAAGCCCCGTCCAGGGGCGCCCGGATTCGGCTTGGCCAGGAGCGCGCCCGGGAGCACCAGCAGCGCCAGCAGCGCGGCCAGGGCGACGCTCTTCGCACGGAAATGAGAGTGCATTGCTACCTCGCTCGAATGTGATCTTGCCGCGACGTCCTGGCGTCCGCCCGCAGGCGGACGCCAGGACCTCGATCGGATCAGAAGGAGACCTGAAGCCCGAGCCGGACCCGGCGCGGTGCCCCGTAGAAGTTGTTGAGCCCGCGACCGACGAGGTACTCGTTGTACGACGACCGGTGCTGCTCTTCCAGCGAGAAGAGGTGGTCGCCATCCCCGAAGCGCTCTTCGGCCCGGATCAGGTACACGCAGTTCGGCGCGCTGGCGTCGTCGCTGGAATTGACCCAGCTGCCGCAGCCGGACTCGATCGCGCCGGCGAAGGTCAGGTCGATCTCGCCGGTGGCATCATCATACAGGGAGTTGTTCCTGGCCTCTTCCGCCCAGGAGACGGAGTCCGATCCCCACGAGATCGACTCTTCGAGCCCGTTCCGCACGTCGCGCGTCGACTGGAACACGCGGAGCACGTTGGTGAGGTTGAGGACGTTGCGGGCGTCGGCGTACGCGAGGAAGTCCATCCCGCTGATCGAGAAGCCCTTGGTGACCCGGAGGTCGAACTGCTTGAAGGTGGGCAACCGGATGCCGTTCACGTCCGACGTGAAGTCGTCCTGGGTCCCGACGCATGCCGAGCCGCCGAAACCGTCGGTCGCCGTGAACGTGGCATTGCCGTTGCTGATCGAGCAGCCGGTGTACGGGGTGCCGCTGGCGTACCGCGCCGTGGCGTTGATCCCGAAGTTCTGCAGGATGGCGCCCGTCGTGGTGCCCTGGTGCCAGCCGTCCGGGAAGTTGAACGCCGCGATGCCCGCCACCGTGTGGGTCCGGCTCGAGGCCGTCGGCAGGATCGCCTGCGGCGGCTGGGCGTTGCCGCCCGAGAGCTGGTCCACGATCCGCGACCCGAAGTTGATGTAGGTGTACGGGTCGGACCCGGTGTTCTTGGCGTCCTGGAACGTGTACGACAGCTGGCCGGTGAAGAGGTT
>JANLXK010000153.1:0-2019 GCA_031365045.1 Gemmatimonadota bacterium
CTCCATCGCCGACTCCATCTTGTCCGGATCGGTGACGAAGTAGGGCGAGAGGTAGCCCCGGTCGAACTGCATCCTGTCGACCGTCTCGAGGGTGGTCTCGAGGCCCTTGGCCTCCTCGACCGTGATGACCCCGTCCTTGCCCACCTTCTCCATCGCGTCGGCGATGAGGGCGCCGATCTCCTTGTCGTTGTTCGCGGAGATGGACCCCACCTGGGCGATCTCCTTCTTGCCGGCGGTCGGGACCGAGAGGTTCTTGAGCTCGGCGACGAGCGCTTCGACCGCGCGGTCGATGCCCCGCTTGAGCTCCATCGGGTTGGCGCCCGCGGTGACGTTCTTGAGCCCTTCGCGGAAGATCGCCTGCGCCAGCACGGTGGCGGTGGTGGTGCCGTCGCCGGCCAGGTCGGAGGTCTTGGTCGCGACCTCCTTCACCATCTGCGCGCCCATGTTCTCGACCGCATCGGCCAGCTCGATCTCCTTCGCCACGGTCACGCCGTCCTTCGTGATGGTCGGCGAGCCGAACTTCTTGTCGATCACGACGTTCCGGCCCTTGGGGCCCAGGGTCACCTTCACCGCGTCGGCGAGGGCGTCGACGCCCTTCTTGAGCTTGGCGCGGGCTTCGGTGTTGAACAGCAGTTCCTTGGCAGCCATCTGTCTATTCCTCTGTCAGTCTGTCTGACTGTCTAACTGTGGATTCAGCCGAGCTTCGCGAGGACGTCGGAGGCCTTGATGATGACCACCTCATCGCCGCCGAGCGTGATGTTGGTCCCGCTGTACTTCCCGTACAGCACCTTGTCGCCGACCTTGAGGTCGACCGGCACCCGGGCGCCCTTCTCGAACCGGCCGGGCCCGACGGCGAGCACTTCGCCCTGGGTCGGCTTTTCCTTGGCGGTGTCGGGGATGTACAGCCCGCCCCGCATGGTCTCCGTATCCTCGTCCGGCATGATCACCACCCGGTCTTCGAGCGGCTGGATCTTCGCCTTGGGCTTGGCCTTGGCCTGCGCCATAGGTCCTCCGAAACTGTGGAAAGTGTTGTTAGGACGTGACTTGGCACTCACTGAAGCTGAGTGCTGACTGGCGCGAATAGTAGCGGCAGTCCAGCTGGCGGTCAAGCACGTAGAGTGCCAAGAGATCTCGGTCATTCTGGCAGAGACGGAAGGAGGCGGGAGGAGTCGGAAGAAGGCGCACCAGTCCTCGGTCTCCTCACGTCTCCTCGCGTCTCCTCACGTCTCACCTTCCCTCGACTCCTCTCCTCTCTGGTATTAATCTCCTCTCCGTCCCACCACCACACAGGCTTAAAGAATGCTTGCATTGACACTGACGGCACTGCTCCTTGCCCCCCCGCGCCCCCCCGTCCCGCCCGCGCCGATGCGCCGTGATCCGGGCGAGCTGACGGTAGTGGTCGATTCCTCCCGTCATACGATCACGATCTCCGCGGGCCCTTTCAGCATCCCGGCCGGAATGGCGCCGATGCCGGGGATGGACCATGCGATGCACGACAATCACGCCGAGGAGCCGGTGATGCTCTTCAAGTGGCCGGTCACCGGCTGGGCCCGAGGCTACGAGCTGCACCTCACCGACGCCGACGGCCACGCGATCCCCCGCCGGACGCTGCACCATATCAACCTGATCAACTACGGCCGCCGCCAGCTCTTCTACGCCATGGCGGAGCGGCTCCTCGCGGCGGGACAAGAGACTCCGGACATCACCCTGCCGGCCGGCATCGGCATCCCGGTCCAGGCGGGTGTCCCCATGGGGATCCTCCTCGCCTGGCACAATGAGACCCCGGACCCGATGCCGGCGGTCTACATGAAGCTGGTGTTCACCTACAGCCCGTCGAACCTCACTCCGCGCCCGGTCTCGGTCCTGCCGGTCTACATGGACGTGGTCGACCCGGTCGGTCGGCCGGTCGACTTCGACCTCCCCGCCGGCCGGAGCACCTTCCACGCCGACCTCACCCTCCCGGCCGGTGGCCGGATCATCGGCATCAGCGGGCACGCCCACGACTACATCCGGGGTCTC
>JANLXK010000193.1:0-3588 GCA_031365045.1 Gemmatimonadota bacterium
GGGCCTAGCGCTTCTTCTTGACCGCCTTCGGCGCCGCCGCTCCCTTCTTCCTCCCCTTGGCCCGCGCCGCCACTTCCACCGATCCCTCCACCCAGGACCGGAGCGCGTCAGGTTCGTCCAGCAATCCCTCCGGCAGCTCGAAGTACTGCATCACCTCACCGCCGGGTCCGAAGGGCTGGAACGGTCCCATCCCCTCCGCTTCGAAGTCGGGGCGGTTGATGTCGTCCACCTTGAGGTAGACCACGTCGTCGTCGATGAGCGCGAAGATCCGCTCCCCGGCATAGAGCCCCACGCCCCCGAACATCGCGCGCGAGCGGATATCCGGCCGCACTCGGCCCAGTTGTTCGACGACGTAGGTCTTGAAGGTGTCGGAAACTGACATCGGTGGTCCTGGATCGGGATGCGATACGCGGTGCGCGGGCTGCGGGATTCCGGTGGGATCACGCGACCCGCGACCCGCGTCCCGTGTCATGAAGTATAGACGCTGCTCTCCTTGTACCGTGCCAGCCCCCGCGCCAGCAGCATCTTGACCAGCACCGCGAGCGGGATGGCGAGCAGCAGCCCGATGAAGCCGAACAGGGTCCCGGCGATACCCATTGCGATCATGATCCAGATCGGATGCAGTCCCACCGAGTGCCCGACGATCCGGGGCCCGGTGATGTTGCTGTCGAGGAACTGGATGGTGGCGAAGGTGACCACCACCCGGATCAGCCCCCCGACCGGGTCGTCCATCGTCAGCGCGAAGACCAGCGCCGGGATGATCGAGGCAGTGAACCCTATGTAGGGGATCAGGTTGAACACGCCGGCGATCATCCCCAGGAGGAGCGCACTCGGGACGCCGAAGAAGTACAGCATGATGGTCGTGAGCGTGCCGACCAGCGTGGCCTCCATCAACATCCCCCGGATGAAACCGCCCAGGGACTTGTCGTATTCCTGGATGAATGCCATCACCATCGGCCGCTTGGACGGCGGGATGAGGCCCTCGATCGCGGCGGTGAACTTGGCCCAGTCCGACAGCAGGTAGAACGTGACCACCGGGACCACGACGAGGAAGGCCAGGAACCCGAGGATGCTGCGGACGTGGGACAGCATGCCGAGGAAGGAGTTCGCGATGTCCCGGAAGAGGATCTGGGCATACCCCTGCAGGATCGCGCCGAGCTTGTCGGCGTCGAGCCGGTTGAGCCAGCTCTTCTGCGCGGCGCTCAGGAAGGGGAACCGGGCCAGGTTGTCGCCGAAGCTCGCCAGCCATTCGACGATCCGGTGGGCGAACCCCGGAAGCCGGGTCAACAGCCCCTCCGACTGGTCCACGAGCTGCGGGCCCGAGATCAGGATCACCGCCGCGAGGACGGCAGCGATCGGCAGCACCACGAGGATGATCGCCAGTCCGCGCGGCACTCGGCGGGACGTGAGGAACCCGACCAGCGGCGCGATGACGTAGGCCACGCCGATCGCCACGACGAAGGGGGTCAACACCGCGCCGAACTCGCCGAGGAACCAGACGCCGATGATCGCGGTGCTGACGCCGAGGGCGGAGCGGATCTCCCCCCGCGCCCGCAGAGGCCAGACCGCCCAGACGAAGAGGAAGTAGATGAGGGGCGGGGTCAGATCCTCATAGACCCCCAGGACCAGGAGCGCAAAGAGCGTGGCGGCGAGGGCGAATCCGGTGAGGTCGCGGATGTCGGTATGGGCGCCACCCGGGGTCGGGGCGTTCATTTCGGGGCCTGCCCCGGCACCCGGAGGGCCCACCAGCGCACCAGCAGGGTCGCCCCGACCGCCAGCAGGAGGTGGATCGCCCCGGAGCCGACCTAGAGGATGAAGGCGAAGATCACCCAGGCGACCAGTGACACGACGGCGGCGAGAAGCGTCAGCATGGGACTCCGCAAGAGAGAAGAAAAACCGATTGCGCCCGTTCGGGCCTGCCCGTATCTTAATGCACGGACGACGGTGGGGAACCTGCGTGTCGAGCCAACATGTCTGTTGAAGGGCCCGAATGAGTTGACCGATGTCACGCCCCCTCGGGGGTAGGCAGAAGCCGATCTGAGGGTGCCGCACATTTTCAACGGGCTTCGAAACACCCCTCTCCGCCGCCGTTCGACCACTGACCTCACCCCCTGCCCCCTCTCCCTTCCGGGAGAGGGGGTGTACTATTTTCGATATCCCTCTTCGGAACTCCGATGCCTATCGTCGCCGTGACGCGGCGCGCGCATTTCAATGCCGCGCATCGTCTGCACAACCCCCGCCAGTCCGACGAGTGGAACGCCAAGACCTTCGGGCCGTGCAATAACCCTAACTGGCACGGGCACAACTACGAACTCGACCTCACGGTCGAGGGGCCGATCACCCCCGACACGGGCTACGTGATGGACGTCGGGATCCTGAAGGCGCTGGCGGAGCAGCATGTGGTGTCCAAGCTCGACCACAAGAACCTGAACCTCGACGTCGACTGGTTCCGCGACCTCCTCCCCTCGGCCGAGCACATCGCCCTGGTGACGTGGCGGGAGCTCCGACCCCATATCCCGATGCACTTGAAGCTCCGCGTGCGCCTGTACGAGACGCCCCGGAACTGGGTGGACTACGATGGCCGATAAGCCGACCGACATGCCCGCCGCCGTCCGGGACCTCCTCGTGGCCATCGGGGAGGACCCCGATCGCGATGGGCTCAGGAAGACCCCCCAGCGGGTGGACGCCTCCCTCCGGACCCTCACCCGCGGGTACGGGATGTCGGTGAAGGAGGTGATCGGCGACGCGATGTTCGACGAGACGCACCAGTCGATGATCCTGGTGCGCGACATCGAGCTCTACTCGCTCTGTGAACACCATATGCTCCCCTTCTTCGGACGGGCGCACGTGGCCTACATCCCCAACGGCAAGATCGTCGGGCTCTCCAAGCTCCCCCGCATCGTCGAAGTCTTCGCCCGGCGGCTGCAGGTGCAGGAGCGGCTCACCGACCAGGTGGCCGACGCGATCATGGACGTGCTCCATCCCATGGGCGTGGGCGTGGTGGTGGACTGCGTGCATCTCTGCATGGCGATGCGCGGCGTGGAGAAGCAGAACAGCCGCACGGTCACCAGCGCGCTCCGGGGGGCCTTCCGCGACGATCCCCGCACGCGCGACGAGTTCCTCCGGCTCGTGTCGCCGGGACGCTGGGCAGATTGAGCCACACCGCGGTGGTCACCGGTTCCTCGCGCGGCATCGGGGCGGCATGCGCCGCCGCCCTGGCCGGCGCCGGGTTCCGGGTGGTCACGGTGGCGCGCTCGGCAGGGGACTATCGCTGCGACCTCACCGATGCGGCGGCCTGGGATGCGGTGGCGCACCGGATCCTCGCCGAACGCGGGGTGCCGGAAGTGGTTGTGAGCAACGCCGGGGGGTACATCGTCAAGCCGCTGGCCGAGACGACGGTCGAGGAGTTCCGGTCGCAGATCGCCCTCAATCTCACGGCGAGTTTCGCGGTGGCGCGCGCCTTCCTCCCGGCGATGGGCGCGGCGGGGCGCGGGACGTACATCTCGATCGGTTCCGTGGCCGACCACACCGGCTTCGCCGAGAACTCGGCCTACGCGGCCAGCAAGTATGGCCTCCGCGGATTGCACG
>JANLXK010000246.1:0-2356 GCA_031365045.1 Gemmatimonadota bacterium
CGTCGTCGTGATCATCGGCATCCTGGCCGCCATCGCGATCCCGAAGTTCAGCAACACGAAGGAAAAGGCCGTGCTGGCCTCGATGAAGTCGGACCTGCGCAACCTGGCCTCGGCCCAGGAGTCCTATTACTCCGACTACACCCAGTACATGAGCGCGGCGTCGTCGGGCTCGTACTACAAGGCCTCGGCCGGTAACGTCATGCTCTTCACCGGCAGCACCAGCTGGACCGCCACGGTGAGCAACCCGGGCTCGTCCAAGACCTGCACCATGTCGGGCAACTCGGGCGCGACGGATGAAGGCACGCCGCTCTGTCCGTGAGCTGACCGGATCGCTGTGACGGGGTGGCGGGCCCAGCGCCCGCCACCCCATGTTCTTTCCCTTCCTCGCGCTCCGGAGCATGCCATGGACCGCCGCGGCTTCACGCTCATCGAGCTGTTGATCGTCGTCGTGATCATCGGCCTCCTTGCCGCCATCGCGGTCCCCAAGTTCGCCAACACCAATGGCAAGGCCGCGGTCGCCACGATGAGGGCCGACCTCAGGAACCTCGCCGCGGTCGAAGAGTCGTATTTCGCGGCCGACGACGGGACCATGAGCTGTTGAACCGGCCGATGCCGGTCCGGGTACCGCCGGGGTGACCACCAGGTCACCCCGTTCACTTGCCCTGACTGGCGCCGACGAGCGCTCTGTATGACATTATGCAAGGAATTGCACCGATCCTGAGGCCGATGCGCTCACTCCGTTCGATCATCCTGGTCAACTTCGGATTCCTGACCGCCGCCGCGCTCCTGCTGGTGGGCGTGAGCGCGGTCGTGCTCTCCGATGTCGATCGCGAGGCCGCGCTCCCCTTCGTCCTGGCCTACAGCGTCGGGGCCCTCCTGGTCTTCCTTGGATTTGGCGCCTGGCTCGTCCGCCGGATGATGCTCCGCCCCCTCGCCGTGCTCGCGCAGACCGCCGACGCACTTGCCGAGGGCGGGGCCACCGCCCCCGCTCCGCCGTACGAGGTCCGGGAGTTCCAGGCGCTCGACGAACGGTTCCGCGCGATGGCGGCCCGACTCCTGGATGCCCAGGGCCAGGTGGTGCGCGCCGAGAAGCTGGCCGCCATCGGCCGGCTCGGCGCCGGGCTGGCACATGAGATCCGCAATCCGCTCGGCGCGCTCAACACCTATGTCGAGGTGTTGAAGCAGCGGGGCATCGATGGCGAAGTGATCGACGCGATGCAGAAGGAGGTCGCGCGGATGGACCACATCGTCGCCGGTCTGCTCGACTACGCGCGCCCACGGCAGTCGGCCCGGGTGCCGGCCGATCTGGTGGCCGCCGCGCGCTCCACGCTCGACTTCCTGAACAAGCAGGGCGCGCTCAAGGGCCATGGTATCGAACTGGTGGCCGACCCGGACGTCCCACCCATCGGCGCCGATCCGCACGACCTCGAACAGATCCTGGTGAACCTGATCCTCAATGCCCGGGACGCCCGTCCCGGCGGCCGGATCGTCATCGGGATCCATCGGCACCGTCCCGGCGCCAAGCGGCGTCACTCCGACGAGCACGACACGGCGTCGATGCCGCGCCGGAAGGACAGCGCCGCACCGCCGCGCCCGTCGGGCCCGGTGTCGTTCGATGGGACCCTCCTCATCGTCGCCGACGAGGGAGATGGGGTGGCCGAGGGGGACCGGGAGCGGATCTTCGATCCCTTCTTCAGCACCAAGGCGCCGGGCGAAGGGACCGGGCTCGGGCTCGCGATCGTGGCCCGCGCAGTGCACGACGCCGGGGGCGTGGTCTGGGTCGATCGCGCGCGGGAAGGGGGCGCGGTGTTCAAGGCGCTCTTTCCCGCGACCGGGGTCGGCGAATGACCCGCGTCCTCGTGCTGGACGACGACCCGGGGCTCCGCCAATCGCTCGGGCTGCTCTTGGGCGAGAGCGGCTTCGAGATCGTTACCGAAGGGGATCCGGAGCGGGGCCTCGCGCAGGCACTGGCCGAGCCGTTCGACGTGATCCTCTGCGACATCAAGATGCCGAAGCTCGACGGCCGTGAGTTCCTGCGTCGCTACAAGGAGCGCGACGGGAGCGCCCTCGTCGTGATGATGAGCGCGCACGGCAACGAGGAGCTGGCCATCGACGCGATGCGGGAGGGTGCGTACGACTACCTCCACAAGCCGTTCCGCCCCGCCGAGGTGATCCTGACGCTCCGGAAGGCGGAGGAACGGGAGGGGCTGCGCCGCGAGGTGGCGGTGCTGCGCGCGACGCTCGAGACCGGTGGCGCCGCGCTGGTGGCCGAGAGCGCGGCGATGCGGCAGGTGCTCGACCTGGCGACGCGGGCCGCCGTCCACGCCACCACCGTGCTGCTCACCGGCGAGAGCGG
>JANLXK010000258.1:0-1669 GCA_031365045.1 Gemmatimonadota bacterium
GAGAATTCGGCCGAGCGGCCCCCTCACTCCTTACCCCTCACCTCTCACCCGTCCGAGGCCAGACTAGATGACCATGGACATCCTCCTCCTCGGCCCGCCCGGCGCCGGCAAAGGCACGCAGGGCGCCCTTCTGGCCCAGCGTCTCGGCCTTCCCAAGTTCGCCACCGGCGACCTCCTCCGCGATGCGGTGAAGCGCGGCACCCCCCTCGGCCTCAAAGCCAAGGCGGTGATGGAGGCGGGCCAGCTCGTTTCCGACGACCTCATCCTCGGCGTCGTCGGGGACGAGGTCGCGGGCGCGCCCAAGGGCGTCATCTTCGACGGGGTGGTGCGGACCATCCCCCAGGCCGAAGGGGTGCAGACGATCCTCCAGCGGCTGGGCCGGAAGATGGACCACATCCTCTTCTTCGACGTGGCCGACGCGGAACTCCTGGCCCGGCTCGACAAGCGCCGCGGCGTCGAACACCGCGCCGACGACGATCCTGCGGCCGTGGCGGTCCGCCTCAAGGCGTATCGCGACCAGACCGCACCCGTGCTCGACTGGTACCGGACGCGCGGCACCGTCCACCTCATCGACGCGGTGGGCACGGTGGAGCAAGTGAGTGCCCGCGTCCGCCAGGTGCTCGGACGCTGAACCGATGATCGTCCTCAAGTCCCGGACCGAGATCGACACGATGCGCGCCGCCGGCCGCATCGTCTTCGCCGTGCTCGAGGAACTCACGAAGCACGTGCGGTCGGGGATCTCCACTTTCGAACTCGACCGCATCGCGGAGGAGTTCATCCGCGCCAAGGGGGGGATCCCCTCCTTCAAGGGGCTGTACGGCTTCCCCGCGACGCTCTGCACCTCGATCAACGAGGAGATCGTCCACGGCATCCCCTCCAAGAAGCGGGTCCTGTCCGAGGGGAACGTCTTCACTGCCGACGTGGGCGTCCAGCTCGAGGGCATCCACGCCGACTCGGCGCGCACCTACGCGGTCGGGGAGATCTCCCCCAAGGCGACGCGCCTGCTGCAGGTGACCGAAGAGTCGCTCTACGCCGGGATCAAGGAGGCGCGGGCAGGGAACCACGTCGGCGACATCGGCCACGCCGTCCAGAACGTGGCCGAAGCGGCCGGGTTCGGCGTCGTGCGCGAGCTGGTGGGTCACGGGATCGGCCGCACCTTCCACGAAGAGCCGCAGGTGCCGAACTACGGCCGTCCCAAGCGGGGGCCGGTGCTCAAGATCGGGATGACCATCGCGATCGAGCCGATGATCACCGCCGGCGACCCCGCCACCCGCACCCTCGACGACAAGTGGACGGTCGTGACACTCGACGGGTCGCTCTCGGCGCATTTCGAGCACACGGTGGCGATCACGGAGAACGGGGCGGTGATCCTGACGACGGCGTAGGAGTTGGGAGTTTGGAGTTGGGAGTTTGAAGGGGTGCACCAGAGAGTTCGCTCTCGAGTGCACCCTCCCGACTCCCAACTCCCAACTTGTTCGCTATCAGCCCTGCAGCTGGCCGAGCAGCCACTCGTGCATCCACGGGTTCCCCGCCACCACCGCCGTGTGCTTCGCCCCGATCGCCTTCCCCTCGAAGTCGGTCACCACCCCTCCCGCTTCCCGGACCAGGACGATCCCTGCCGCGATATCCCAGGGGGCCAGCTCCAGCTCCCAGAAGGCGTCAAAGGCCC
>JANLXK010000267.1:0-11753 GCA_031365045.1 Gemmatimonadota bacterium
GACCTCCGGTATGCCGGGGTGGGGGTGCCGTGGAAGGGATTCGGGGTGGGGCTCGGGATCGGGGCGCTTCCGGTCGTTCTCGCGCTGGTGATCGCGGCGCCGGCGGGACACGCAGGGTGGTCGCTCGACGGCGGGACCTTCGGGGAGTGGGCCCGGGCCATCGGGGGCCTGGCGCTGCTCCTGCTCCCGGCCGCCTTCAGCGAAGAGATCCTCTTTCGCGGCGTCGGGTACGTGGCGCTCTCCCAGGCGTTCGGCCGGCTCGGGCCGGCGATCGTGCTGTCAGTGCTCTTCGGCGCCGCCCACCTCGGCAACCCGAACGTGACCCCGCTCGCCGTGGTCAACGTGGCGCTCGCCGGGCTCTTCTTGAGCGCGGCGCTCTGGCTCCCCGGCGGCATCTGGGCCGCGACCGGTGTGCACGTCGGGTGGAACCTCACCCTCGCGGCACTTGGCGCCCCGGTGAGTGGGATGGCCTTCACGCTGCCGATGCTCGACTACGCGATGGGGGGCCCCGCGTGGCTCACCGGCGGCTCGTTCGGCCCGGAAGGGGGGTTCATCGCGACACTGATCGTGGGGATGGCGGCGGTGGTGTTGTTTCGACGGGTGCAGCGACCAGAGGCTACTGGCTTCTAGCTACTGGCTACTCCGGTGCATTGCAAGTTTCGCATCGATCGGCCGAGTTCAGAGCGGAGAGCCTTCCGTCGGGACGGAGTAGCCAGCAGCCAGTAGCCAGCAGCCAATACCTACTCGGATCTACGAATGACAAAGATCGCAGTCATCGGCGCCGGCACCATGGGCAACGGCATCGCCCAGGTCTTTGCCGGCCAGGGGAATGACGTCATCCTTGTCGACGTGCAGCAGACCGCGCTCGACAAGGGGATGACGGCCATCGAAGGCTCCCTCGCCCGGGTGGTGAAGAAGGGGACCCTCACCGGGGCCGACGCCGCGGCGACCCTGAAGCGGATCGCGCCCGCCACCGACCTCGCCGCCGTGAAGGACGCGGCGCTGGTGGTCGAGGCGGCGAGCGAGAATCCGGCGATCAAGTTCAAGATCTTCGAGTCGCTCGACGCGCTCTGCGGGCCCGCGACGATCCTGGCCACCAACACCAGCTCCATCTCGATCACCGAGATCGCCGCGAAGACGAAGCGGCCCGGGCAGGTCATCGGGATGCACTTCATGAACCCGGTGCCGGTGATGCAGCTCGTGGAGATCATCCGTGGCCAGCGCACCAGCGACGGCACCACGCAGCAGGTGATGGAGTGGTGCAAGGCGCTGGGGAAGACCCCCGTCGAGGTGAACGACTACCCTGGCCTCGTGGCCAATCGGCTCCTGCTGCCGATGATCAACGAGGCGGTGTATTGCGACATGGAAGGGGTCGCGACCACCGACGCGATCGACACGGTGATGAAGCTCGGGATGGCACACCCGATGGGGCCGCTGGCGCTGGCGGACCTGATCGGGCTTGATGTCTGCCTCGCCATCCTCGAAGTGCTGCACGCGGGGCTGGGCTATCCGAAGTACCGCCCCTGTCCGCTCCTCCGCCGGATGGTCGCGGCGGGACAGCTGGGACGGAAGACGGGGAAGGGGTTCTTTGACTACTCAGATAGTAAGAAGTGAGAAGTGAGGTGTGAGACGTGGACCCTCGGACGGGACACTCCTCACTCCCCACCCCTCACTCCTCACATTTCTACTTACTGGACGGAACCATGGACTTCCAGAAGGCGATGGCCACCTACAAGCACGAACAAGTCTCGCTCAGCTATGAGCCGACCTCGGGCTACTTCGGGATCATCGCGATCCACGACACGACCCTCGGGCCGGCGCTCGGCGGCACCCGGTTCTGGCAGTACGCTTCGACCGACGAGGCCATCACCGACGCCCTCCGGCTGGCGCGCGGGATGACCTACAAGGCCGCGGTCGCCGGGGTCAACCTCGGCGGTGGCAAGTCGGTCATCGTGGGCGACAACAAGCGGCGCGACCGGGAGGCCATGTTCCGCGCCCACGGCCGCTTCGTCCAGTCGCTCGGCGGGCGCTACATCACCGCCGAGGACGTGGGCACGAGCCCGGCGGACATGGAATACATCCACTCCGAGACCCCGCACGTCGTGGGGCTGCATGGCAAGTCGGGCGACCCGTCGCCGGTGACGGCGTACGGGGTGTACATGGGGATGAAGGCCGCCGCCAAGACCCGCTGGGGCAACGACTCGCTGAGCGGCAAGATGATCGCGGTGCAGGGGTGCGGCAACGTGGCGAAGAACCTCTGCGGCCTCCTCCACGCCGAAGGGGCCAAGCTCATCGTGACCGACCTCGACGCGGCCAAGGTGAAGGCGGTGGTCGAGGCCACCGGCGCCACCGCGGTGAAGCCGGAGGAGATCTATGCACAGAAGGCGGACATCTACTCCCCCAATGCCCTCGGCGCCACGATCAACGATGACACCCTGAAGATCCTCAAGGTCGAGATCATCTGCGGCGGCGCCAACAACCAGCTCAAGGAAGAACGACACGGCGAGCAGCTGGAGAAGCAGGGGATGACGTACGCCCCTGACTACGTCGTGAACGGCGGTGGGCTCATCAACGTGTACGGCGAGCTGCAGGGCTGGGCGCTGGAGCGCGCCAAGCGGAAGGCGGGGGACATCTACGAGACCACCTTGCGCGTCTACCAGATCGCGGCCGAACACAAGCTCCCGAGCTACGCCGCGGCCGACCGCCTGGCCGAAGAGCGGATCGAGGCCATCAAGCCCCTTCGCAAGCTTTACATCGCGTAAGGGTGAGTGAGACGGGAGGAGACGAGAGGAGACGGGAGGAGCCCCCGATCGCCTCTCGTCTCCTTTTGTCTCCTCCCGTCTCACATTGCTATAGATTCCAACCATGCCTGAAAAGATCCCCATCGCCGCCGACCACGCCGGCTTTCCCCTCAAGCAGCGGCTTGTGGTGGAACTCCGGAAGCTCGGTTACGACCCCATCGACCTCGGCACCAACTCCTCCGACAGCACCGACTACCCCGACTACGCCCACCCCGTCGCCCACAAGGTCGAGAGCGGGGAGGCGAAGCGCGGGATACTCCTCTGCGGCACCGGGCTCGGGATGAGCTTCGCCGCCAACCGGCATCACGGCATCCGTGCCGCGGTGGCGTGGACCCCCGAAGTGGCGCACCTGGCCCGGGCGCACAACGACGCCAATGTGCTGGTCCTTCCCGCCCGCTTCGTCACCGAAGACGAAGGGGTCGCCATCCTCAAGGAATGGCTCGACACCCCCTTCGAAGGGGGCCGGCACTCCCGCCGAGTCGCCAAGATCGAAACGGACACCCCGTGACCCTCGACCCCACCGCCTCCCTGCGCGTCGCCGATCCTGAAGTGGCGCGCATCGTCGACCTCGAACTGGCGCGTGAGCGTCACGGGCTCGAGCTCATCGCGAGCGAGAACTTCGCCTCCCGCGCGGTCATCGACGCGATGGGGACGCCGCTCACGAACAAGTACGCCGAGGGGTATCCGGGGAAACGGTACTACGGCGGGTGCGAGGAGGTCGACAAGGTCGAGAGCCTCGCCATCGCGCGGGCCAAGCAGATCTTCGGCTCGGCGCACGCCAACGTCCAGCCGCACTCGGGGGCCACGGCCAACTTCGCCGCCTTTGCCGCGGTGCTGAGACCGGGGGAGAAGTTCCTCGCGATGGCGCTGCCGCATGGCGGCCACCTCTCGCACGGCGCCTCGGTCAACCACAGCGGCACGATGTGGTCCCCCGTGCACTACGGCGTCGAGCCCGCCACCGGCCTGATCGACTACGATCGGCTCCGCACCCAGGCCCACGCCGAAATGCCGAAGATGATCGTCGCCGGCGGGAGCGCCTACGCCCGGATCATCGACTTCGCCGCCTTCCGGAGCATCGCCGACGAGGTCGGGGCGATCTTCCTGGTGGACATGGCCCACTTCGCGGGGCTCGTGGCCGGCGGGGTGCATCCGTCGCCGGTGCCGCACGCCCAGATCGTCACCAGCACCACGCACAAGACCCTGCGTGGCCCCCGCGGCGGGCTCATCCTCGCCGACGCCGAGCGGGCCAAGGCGGTGGACAAGTCGGTCTTCCCGGGGACGCAGGGCGGACCGCTGATGCACGTCATCGCCGCCAAGGCGGTGGCCTTCGGCGAGTGCCTCACCGACGACTTCAAGGTCTACGCCAGGCAGATCGTGGCCAACGCCCGTACTCTGGCCTCGGCGCTCACCGACCGCGGCTTCGCGATCGTGTCGGGCGGGACCGATACCCACCTGATGCTGGTGGACCTCCGGCCCAAGGGGATCACCGGCAAGGAAGCGGAGAAGCTCCTCGACCGCGCCGGTATCACGGTCAACAAGAACACCATCCCCGACGATCCCCAGTCCCCCTTCGTCACCAGCGGCATCCGCCTTGGCACACCGGCGCTCACGACCCGCGGGATGAAGGAACGGGAGATGGAGCAGGTGGCGGGGCTGATCGACGAAGTGTTGACCAAGAAGGACGACGGCACCATCGCGCGGGTCCATCGCGAGGTGGGGAAGCTTACCGACGGATTCCCACTCTATCCTTCGAGCCCCAAGGCCCGTCGGTGAGCGACGTCCAGTTCGCCGAGGAGGTCCTCGCCCGCATCCGTCGGCGCGAGCGGCGCTATCACGAGCGCGGGTTCCTCTTTGTGCTCGCGGGGATCGAGTTCCTGCAGGAGAAGCTCCCCCAGCGCCGGCACGTGAGCGGGAGCGAGCTGGCCTGGGCCTGCCGCGACCTGGCGCTGCAGCAGTACGGCCTCACCGCGCGGACCGTCCTCGCACACTGGGGCATCACGACCACCCGCGACATCGGCGAGATCGTCTACGCCCTGGTGGACGTGAGCCTGCTCAGCACCCAGCCGGGCGACCGGGTGGAGGACTTCGAGGGAGTGTACGATTTCACTGACGCGCTGGGCCCCGATCGGGTCTGGGCCCGCGTTGCCTTCACGAAGGACCCGGACCGCCTCGCACCCTGAGGCAGAGGAGGGGGGATGGATAATCGAGAGTTCCCGGAGTGCGTGAAGTGCGAGGACGGCGTGCTGGTGCCGCTCTCGGACTATGGCCCCGAAGGGTCGTCGCTCAAGTTCAAGGCGTGGGCCTGCACCAACCCCGCGTGCGGATTCCATATGCGGATCCACAAGGGGGAAGTGAGTTACGGGAAGATCGCGGGGACGACGCCCGCCTGACTGGTGACCAGTGACAGGTGACCCGTGACCGGGCCTGCTGGCGAGATCTCGCTGGCGGGCCCGGTCACCGGTTACAGGTCACCGGTCACCAATTAGCTTCCGACCATGGTAACCATCCCCATCCTCACTCCCGCCGAGTCCGCCGCCTGGGACGCGCGCGCCGAGCGCGAGGGGATGGCGCTGGACTCATTGATGGAGGCCGCGGGGCGGGGGAGTGCGGCGGTGCTGCTCGATCGCTTCGGTCACGCGGCCCGGAAGGGGGTCCTCATCGCCACCGGGCCGGGCCACAATGGCGGGGATGGCTGGGTCGTGGCGCGCGCACTCCACACCCTCGGCCTCCCGGTCTGGGTGGCCTCCGCCGGCGAGTCTGCGCCGCTCACGGGCAAGGTCGCCACCCGGGCCCGCGCGGCCGGCGTCCGTGAGGTCGCGGCCGACGGACCCTGGCCGCAAATCGGTCTCCTGGTCGACGCCCTCCTCGGCACTGGTGCGACCGGAGCCCCGAAAGGGGTGGTCGCCGCTCTCCTCGACCGCCTGCACGACCTGCCGCTCCCGATCTTTGCCATCGATGGCCCGACCGGCCTCGACCTCGGCACCGGCCTCCTCCACGGCGCGCCGAAGGCCGACGCCTCGGTCACTTTCGGCGGGCTCCGCCGTGGGCACCTCCTGGCGCGGGATGAGGTCGGCGACCTGATCGTGATCGACATCGGTCACCCCGCGGCCGATCCGGTGTGGCCTCTCCTCGTGACCGACGATCACGCCGCCGAATGGCTCCCGCGCCTCCGCGCCAATGCGCACAAGGGGGATCGTGGCCGCATCGTCTGCGTCGGCGGCGCTCCCGGCATGAGCGGCGCGCTCCGACTCACCGCACGGTCGGCGTTCGCGGCAGGCGCGGGGCTCCTCTTCACGGCCTCCTCGGCCGAGACGGCCAAGCTGCTCGCCGAAGCGGAACCTGATGTGCAGGCGCGGGTGTGGGAGGGGGGAGTCGTGAGTGCGGAGTTGGGAGGGGTGCTGCAGCAAGCCGATGCCTTGGTGATCGGGCCCGGACTTGGGCGTGCTCCGACCACGCGAGACGGGATCAAGGCGCTCTTCGCCTCCGCTTCCCTAACCGCATCCGTGGTGCTGGACGCCGACGGCCTCATCGCCTTCGCAGGTGCGGTGGCAGAGCTGAAGAAGCTCCTCGCCGGTCGCCGCGCCGTCCTCACGCCGCATCTCGGCGAATTCCGGGCGCTCTTCCCGGCGCACGCGAGCCTCGCCGAGCAGGATCCGTGGGGTGCGGTGACCGCGGCCGCGCGCGACGTGGGCGCCGTCGTGCTGTTGAAGGGTGTGCCGACGGTGGTCGCGGCCCCGCAAGGAGGTGCACCCTGGACCATCGCCGCCGGGAATCCCGGCCTCGCCACCGGTGGAAGCGGGGATGTGCTGAGCGGGCTGGTCGGCACCGCGCTCGCCGCCGGCGCCGATCCGGTCCAGGCCGCCGCCTTCGGCGCACAGGCCCTCGGCCGCGCCGCCGATCTCGCCGCCCGTCGCACCAGCGCGCGGTCGATGCGCCCGATGGATGTCGTCGCCGCCTTCCCCGACCTCTGGCGGGCGTGGGACCTCCGGGGTGGGGCGCGTCCGGCGCCGCGAGCGCCAGTGCTCGTCGAACTGGAACGGCCGAAGGCCACATGAGCACTTCGCACTGCTTTCGGACGGGATGGTTCGCCCTCGTACTTGTGATCACCCCGCACCTCGCACCTCGCACTTCGCACGCACAGTCAAGATGGCGCCCCGAGGACCGCACCGTCATCGGCGAGATGCTCCACATCGTCGCCGTGGCGTCGAGCTTCGAACGGCTCTACGTGGTGAGCGCCGAGCAGGTGCTCATCCGCGAGCCCGGGCGGAGCGAATGGCAGGGCCCGTTCACCGGCCCGGGGCTCGCGCGGGCCCAGGACGCACGCGGGGCGCTGGTCGATCCGCTCGACCTCTCACTCTGGATCGTCACGACAGCTGGGTGGCTGCACTACGACCCGACGCTCGACCTCTGGGAGCAGGGGTTCACCGGGGAGACGATCCTCTCGGCCGGCTTCGACCGGACCCGCCCGGTCGACGGGCTCTATCTCCGGCTCGCGAGCGGCTGGGTGGTGGCGACCCGGGGTGGGGCGAGCGCCTCTCCCGCGGCCGAACCGCCACGCCCGACCGATTTCGTGCGGGTGACGACGATCACCGACGCCGCGCGCGCCAATCCGCAACTCGCCGGGGCCTTCTCGGGGACGCTGATGGGCCCCGGTCTCCGCCCGGTACGACTCACTTCCGCCGCCCCCGCCGGTGACCGGAGCGGATGGTGGCTCGGCAGCGACGGCGCGGGCCTGTTGTGGCTCCCTTTTGGGAGCCTTTCGCCTGAGCCCCGTCCCTGGGGAATGCCGGGCGAGGTGGTCGGCGCCGTCTTCGCCGTTCCGGGGGGCGCCTGGGCGGTGACCGATCGCTCCTTGGGTAGCGGGGCGGCACTCGTCCAGATCCCCGATGATCTCGCCTCCACCAAATGGTTCTTCGGCGACCAGGTCTTCGGCCAGCCCTTCCGACAGGTGCGCGCACTCCACGTGGTCGACTCGCTCCTCTGGATCGGCACTGACCAGGGGGCGCTCGCCCTTTCGCCGAAAGGGGAGCGCGTCCGGTGGCTCACCGAACGGGATGGTCTCGCCGATCGCCGGGTCCTCTCCATCGCGGCGCGGCGCGGCCGAGTGGTCTTCGGTACGGCGGCGGGGGTCGTGGAACTCACTGATAGCGGAGTAGTGCGGATCGCGCACGACTACGTCGGTCCCGCGTATTCCGTCGCCGTGAACGGCGATACAACATGGGTCGGCACACCGCGCGGTCTCTTCGCGGCCGTACCCGGCGAGCGCGATGTCCGCCAGGCGCCCGGATGGGACGCGCTCGGTGTGCTCCGTACTCCGGTGACCGCGCTCCTCTGGCGCGGGGACACTCTCGTTGCCCTCACCGAGCACTCTCTCCTCTGGCGCGATCCCCGGAACGGGAGCTGGACCGCCGGCCCCGACCCTTCGACCCAGCTCGGGCATGGCCGCGCTCTCGCCGACGGACGCGACGGTGTCTGGATCGCCGGCTCCCTCGGCCTCGGGTTCGCGCGCCTCGGTGGTCCGGTCGAGCGCCAGCTCAAGATCGGCGACGCGCTCCCGGCCGAGCCGTGGGACCTGAGCATCGAGGGGGCGTGGCTCTGGGTGGCCACCTCGCGCGGGCTGGTACGCTTCCGGCGGGAGGCGGTGGAACCGTGAAGGAACACCAGCAGCTCGGTCCCGGGCCCGAGTTCGACCGGGTGCGCGCCATCCTCGCCGCTCTCGGCGAACGGGGTGGGCCCTCGGGGGATGACACCGCGCTCCTCGGTGTGGGTGGACACATGCTGGCCCTGAGCACCGACATCTCGATCGAAGGGGTCCATTTCCGCACCGACTGGATCACCCACGAAGAGATCGGCTGGCGCTCCACCGCCGCGGCGCTCTCCGACCTCGCGGCCGAAGGGGCCGATCCCCTCGGAGTCCTGGTGGCGCTTGGCGTGCCGAAGGGGGGGACCGACGCCGAGGCGGCGGCGCTGATGCGCGGGGCCGGGCTCGCGGCCGAAGCTTCGGGGACGAAGATCCTGGGCGGCGATCTTTCGAGCGCCGCCGGGTGGACCGTCTCCGTCACCGTGGTCGGCGACGCGGCACGTCCGGTCACACGGGCGGGAGGGCGGCCTGGCGACTCGCTCTACGTTACCGGTGCGCTTGGTTCCGCCCGGGCCGCGGTGGATGCCTGGCTCGGCGGGCGAACGCCCGATGCCGCCGCCCGGGAGCGGTTCGTCCATCCGGTGCCTCGGATCGCCGCGGGGCGCGCGTTGGCGCGGACCGCCACGGCGATGCTCGACCTGAGCGATGGGCTCGCCGCCGACATCCAGCACCTCGCGGCGGCATCGAACTGCGGGGCGGAGATCGAGCTCGACGGCGTCCCGCTGGGTGCGGGAGTCGCCGCCGAGGCCAAGCGGACGGGGAAGTCGTCGGAGGCCTATGCGGCGGAGGGGGGAGAAGATTATGAATTGTTGGTGGCGCTTCCTTCCGATGCCGCTCCGCCGCTCCTGGACGTGAAGCTCACGCCGATCGGGCGTCTGGTGGCCGGAGATGAAGTCCGCTTCACGCAGCAAGGCATACCCGTGACACTCCAGGGATTCCAACACTTCCGATGAAGCCATTCCGTTCGGTCTTGTACGTCGTGAGCGCCATCTCCGTGACCGCCTTCTGGTCGATCGCGGTGGTGCTCGGCGCCTTGATCGGAGTGCGCTATCGCAAGGGGGGGCTCTACGACACCGCGACTCGGAAGTGGGGCGTCTGGCTCGCCGCACTGAACGGGCTCGAGTTCCGTACGGAGGGGCTCGACAAGATCCCGGCCGACCGCCCCTACGTCTACATCTCCAACCACGTCTCCTTCGCGGACATGTGGGCCCTCTGCGCGCTCCTCCCCGACTCGATGCGCTTCGTCGCCAAGAAGGAGCTCTTCGACATCCCGCTGTTCGGGCATGCGATGCGGGCCGCGCGCCACATCCGGATCGACCGGAAGAACCTGCAGGCCGCCTTCGGCGCCTATGAAGAGGCGGGGAAAGCGATCCGCGACGGGATCTCCGCGATTGTCTTCGCCGAGGGGACCCGGAGCCGGAACGGGAAGCTCCAGCCGTTCAAGAAGGGGCCTTTCGTCCTCGCCATCGCCTCCAAAGTCGAGGTGGTCCCCGTCTGGATCGAAGGGACCTACGAGGCGCTTCCGCCGGGCGGCTGGTATGTCCGTCCCAGCGTCGTGACGATCCGGTTCGGCACACCCGTTCCGACCGCGGGGCTGGACTACGAGGACCGGGACGAGCTCACCGATCAGGTTCATGCCCAGATCGTCGGCCTCGCCGGTGATTCCCCGTATGTCCGCGTTGACCCGGTCGCCGTCCCGCGCTAGGATTGCCCTCATGTCTACCATCATCGAAGTCCACGCACGCGAGATCCTTGACAGCCGGGGGAACCCGACCGTCGAAGCCGAGGTGACCCTGGCGAGCGGCGCGACGGGCCGCGCGGCGGTGCCGAGCGGCGCCTCCACCGGGGAGAAGGAAGCGGTCGAGCTCCGCGACGGCGACGCCAAGCGCTATGGTGGCAAGGGGGTCCTGAACGCTGTCAACAACGTGAACGAGGTCATCGGCCCGGCGCTCGAAGGGATGCCGGCCGACGAGCAGATCTCGATCGATGCGACGATGCTCGAGCTCGACGGCACCGACAACAAGGCCAAGCTCGGCGCCAACGCGATCCTCGCCGTCTCGATGGCCGTTGCCCGCGCCACCGCCGCCGACCTCGGCGTCCCGCTCTACCGCTACCTCGGCGGGCCGATGGCGCACGTGCTCCCCGTGCCGATGATGAACATCATCAACGGCGGGGCCCACGCCAGCAATAACGTGGACGCCCAGGAGTTCATGATCGTCCCCATCGGCACCGAGGAGTTCCCTGAGGCGCTCCGGATGGGGGCCGAGGTGTTCCACGCCCTGAAGAAGGTCCTCTCCAGCCGGAAGCTCACGACCACCGTGGGTGACGAAGGGGGCTTCGCTCCCGACCTGCCGAGCAACGAGGCAGCGCTCGACGCGGTGGTGGAGGCGATCGAGAAGGCGGGGTACACGCCGGGGGAGGACATCGCCATCGCCCTCGACGTCGCGGCCAGCGAGCTGTGGGACAACGGGAGCTACGTCTTCAAGAAGGGGGACAAGTCCCGCAAGTCCTCGAGCGAGATGGTCGCGATGTATCAGGCGTGGTGCAACAAGTACCCCATCGTGAGCATCGAGGACGGTCTGGCCGAGAACGACTGGGAAGGGTGGGCCACGCTGACGCGGGCGCTCGGCAGTCACGTCCAGCTGGTGGGGGACGACCTCTTCTGCACCAACGTCGAGATCCTGGGGAAGGGGATCGAGGAAGGGATCGCCAACGCGGTGCTGATCAAGGTCAACCAGATCGGGACGCTGACCGAGACGCTGCAGTGCATCGAGGCCGCCAAAACCGCGAGCTACGGGGCGATCATCAGCCATCGGTCGGGGGAGACCGAGGACACCTTCATCGCCGACCTTGCCGTCGCGACCGGGGTGGGGCAGATCAAGACCGGGTCCGCCAGCCGCACCGACCGGATCGCCAAGTACAACCAGCTCCTCCGGATCCACGAGGAGCTGGGTGCCGCGGCGTTCTATCTGGGTGGGGCCCTGTACGGCCGGTGACCGGGCGCCGCTGGGTGGTCGTGGTCATCCTCGTCCTGGCGGCGCTCTTCGCGCTGCAGGGGGGGACATATACGACCTTCGATCTGCTGCGGCTCAAGGGGGATCTTCGCACGGAGCGTGAGGCGATCGCCCAGCTCAAGGTGGCGGTGGATTCGCTCACCAAGGTGGCGCAGGCGGTGGAACACGACCCCAAGACCCAGGAGAAGCTGGCGCGGGACCAGTTCGGGATGATCCGGGCGGGGGAGCACCTGTACCGGATCGTGCCGGCCGGCGACTCTGGGGGTGAGCGGTGAGCGGTGAGCGGTGAGCGGTGAG
>JANLXK010000273.1:0-7577 GCA_031365045.1 Gemmatimonadota bacterium
TGGCCCAATCGCTCAAGCCCACCTTCTGCAGCCACCAGAGCGAACGATGGCGTGCATTTGCGCGCGTGAGTCCCCGCATCTGGCCGAGGAAGATCAACGAGTCGAGCACGAGCATCCGCGGGTAGAGTCCGCGCTCCTCAGGGAGGAAGCCGATCTTGGCCGACATCGTGCGCGCCCCGTGCGGCTGGCCGAAGAGGGTGACCTTCCCTTCGTCCGGGATGAGGATGTCGAGGATCATCCGGATGGTCGTGCTCTTGCCGGCGCCGTTCGGACCGAGCAGGCCGAAGATCCCTCCTTCCGGGACCGAGAGGGAGAGCGATTCGACCGCCACGTGGCCGGAGAATCGCTTGGTGATCCGATCGACTTCGATGACGTTCATTGTGGCCAGGGGCAGCGGGCCCGGGCAGGGGAGGGGGCGAACAACGAGCGGGAGAAAGAATATCGGGTGTACGCCAAGAAGGGCAGGAGTGTTTCGACTGTGGAAGCCAAGAGGTGGGCGCGAACCCGCCGAGCGACTGTCGGGAACGCGCGTCAAACCAATAAATAGATGTTGCGATTACTACTACGTATCACCGTACCAGGATGGGGTGATCGCGAGAACGCGAAGGCAGCGAAACCGCTGCTTCGTGCCGGTAGCTCGATCCCCAACGACGATCGACCATCGCGCGGTCCCTCTCGGCGCCAGAAAACGTCCGGGTCGATCACAAGGAGCAGCGCTTTTGCTGGTCTCGCGCTTTCGCGACGAAAAAACCCCCGCACCGATCCCAGGCGCAAGGGCGAAGGGCTCACCGGTGGTGGTTCAGGTCTCCGCGAGCTTTCTCACGGAGACAATTTGCTCCGCCACAACGACGGTCTTCTGCTCCGGCCGCACGCCGAACTTCTGTGTCCGCGCCAGGAAGTCCTCGCGGGACTGGCCTCCGGCGGGGTCGTGGGTCGCGACGTCGTGCAGCACCACGCCCTTTTCGACCTGCTCATGCCAGCGCCCGACATACGTCTTTCCTGACGCGCCTTCGAGCACCACGGTGATGCCGTGGAGATCGTCGTGCCCAGGATGGAAGACGTGGCCGCTCACCGCGCGACCGGCTCGCCGCAGTACTTGTCGAACGCGGCCGTGAGGTCGGCGGCGACCTGCTGCGGGCCGCGGCCCTCGATCATGGGCCGATGGACGAAGTGGACCACCTCGCCGTCCTTGAGGATCGCGATCGAGGGGCTCGACGGCTGATAGTCGCTGAAAAAGCTGCGTGCCCGCTGGGTGGCCTCAGTGTCCACCCCGGCGAAAACGCTCACCACCTTGGCCGGCTTGGACGGGTGCTGCAAGGCCAAGGACAGCGCCGGTCGTGCCCCGGCGGCCGCGCAGCCGCAGACCGAGTTCACGAAGACGAGCATCGTCCCCTCACCGTGGCCGAGCACCGCATCGACCTCCGCGGGGGTCTTCAATTCCTGCACGCCGAGCTGGGTGAGCTCTTCACGCATCGGGCGGACCATCATTTCTGGATATGCCATAAGGCTCAAGAGTTGATTGTGTAAGCGCCTAGCGCCTAGTAAGCGCCTAGCGCCTAGAGAGAAGCGAGAGCCGGGACCGCGATCTCTTCGTACTCTCGCTCCTCGCTAGGCGCTTCTCGCTATTTCAATGCGTCCCGCAATGCATGCCAAGCCAGGGTCGCACACTTCACGCGCACCGGAAACTCGGCCACTCCGGCGAAGATCGCGAGTTTACCGAGGGACTTCTTGGGATCGTCCGGGACGGAGGTCCCAGTCACCATTCCGTGGAATCCGTTGAACAAGGCGGATGCCTCGGCCACGGTCTTCCCCTTGACGGCAGTCGTCATCAGGGAGGCCGAGGCCTTCGAAATGGCGCAGCCATTACCGGTGAACTTGATGTCGGCCACCCGGTCCCCCTCGAGCTTCACTTCCACCCGGACCTGGTCGCCACAGAGGGGGTTGTACCCCTCTGCGTGCCGATCGGCCCCTGCCAGGACCCCGAAGTTCCGGGGGCTCCGGTTGTGGTCGAGGATCAGGCCCTGATAGAGCTCATCGAGTTCGGACATCAGGCGAACATCCCCTGGGCGGCGACGACGCCCTCGAACAGCAGGTCGACCTCGGCCCGGGTGTTGTAGGCCGCGAACGATGCCCGGGCAGTGGCCGGGACCCGCAGATGTCGCATCAACGGCTGGGCGCAGTGGTGCCCCGCCCGGATGGCGACGCCGTGCCGGTCGAGCACCGTCCCGATGTCGTGCGGATGGATCCCGTGAAGAGTAAAGGAGAGTACGCTCACCTTTCCGGCCGCCGTACCATGGATCGCCACACCCGGCAGACGCCCGAGGCGCTCGGTGGCGTAGGTCAGCAGACCCTGCTCGTGGGTCTCCAGCGCGGCCCGATCGAGTGCCATCAGCCACTCGAGTGCCGCGCCAAGGCCGAGCGCTTCGGCCACCGGAGGCGTGCCGGCCTCGAACCGTGCCGGGGGCGGGGCGTAAGTGATCCGGTCGAAGCCGACCTGTTCGATCATCCCACCGCCCCCTTCATACGGCGGCATCGCCGCGAGCAATGCGGCCTTGCCGTAGAGCAGTCCGACCCCGTTCGGACCGTAGAGCTTGTGGCCGCTGGCGACGTAGAAGTCACAGTCGAGGGCCTGTACGTCCATCGGGAGGTGGGGCGCGGCTTGGGCCCCATCGATCACCACGATAGCGCCGACGGCGTGCGCGAGGTCCACGATGCGACGCACCGGCGTCACCGTGCCGAGAACATTCGAGGCGTGGGCGAAGGCGACCACCTTGGTCCGTGGGCCGATCAACTCGGCACCTGCCTCAAGGTCGAGCGACCCGTCGATCGTGAGGGGGATGACCTTGACCACCGCCCCCGTCCGCTCGGCGAGCTGGACCCAGGGAACGATGTTCGAGTGATGCTCGAGCGTGGTGAGGAGGATCTCGTCCCCCGCCCGGACATGGGCATCGCCCCACGCGCGGGCCACGAGATTCAACGCGCTGGTGGTGCCGTGGGCAAAGACGACGTCGGAGGCCGAGGGGGCATTGAGAAAACGGGCGGCGATGGCGCGGGCGGCGTCGTACGCGACGGACGCCTCGTGGCTCAGCGTGTGGACCCCGCGGTGGACGTTGGCGTGTCCATCGGCGTAGTGCCGGGTCATCACATCGAGCACCACCTGGGGGACCTGACTGGTAGCGGCATTGTCGAGATAGGCGAGCGGCACACCTGCGACCTGTCGGGCGAGGATCGGGAATTGCGCCCGGATCGCCTCGACATCGAGGGGGGCCACCGCCGTGGAGCTCATCCCAGCCACTCCCCGAGCAAGGTCTCGAGCTGGGTCTTTACCGGAGGGATGGAGAGATCGGCGAGCACCTCGGCCGCGAAGGCGAAGGTGAGCATCCGCGCCGCGAGCGCCGGACCGATGCCGCGGCTCTGCAGATAGAAGAGCGGCATCTTGTCGAGACGCCCGACGGTGGCGCCGTGGGTGCACTTCACGTCGTCGGCGAAGATCTCGAGCTCCGGCTTGGTGTCGACCCGGGCGGTGTCGGACAGGATCAAGTTGCGGTTGGTCTGCTTGCCGTCGGTCTTCTGGGCCTCGGGGGTCACGTAGACCTGGCCGTTGAAGACCCCGTGCCCCCGTCCGGTGAGTACGCCCTTATAGAGCTCCCGGCTGGCGCAATTGGGCTCCCGGTGCTCGATCCGGGTGTGGTGATCGATGAGCTGATCGCCGCGCACGAGGTAGAGCCCGTTGAGCACCGACTCACCGCCGGGGCCGGCGAACACCGTCCGGATATCGGTGCGCCCGATCGACGCGCCAACGGCGGCCGAGAAGCCGAAATAGCGTGCATCGCGGGCCTGACGGGCCGCGAGGGCGCCGACATGCCAGGCGCCGAGTCCTTCGCGCTGGACCTTGTAATGCACCAGCTCCGCATTGGCGCCGACCACGGATTCGGTGACCGGATTCACGAAGTAGGCCCCGTCATCGAGACCGACGAACTGTTCCACCAGCTCGAGGCGGGCCCCCTCCTCGAGGATGACCAGGTTACGCGGATGCGACACCGTTCCCGCGGCGCCCGGGGCGGTGACGAACATCAAGTGGACATTGAGCGCGAGATCCGTCCCCTTCGGCACGAAGACGTAGGCGCCTTCGGTGGCATAGCCGGTGTTGAGCGCGACGAAGGGGTTCTCTGACACATCGGCGAGGGTGCCGAGGTGCTGTTCGATGCGCCGTGCGTGCTCTGGATGGGCGAGCGCGGCGGATAGCGGGAGCACGACGACACCCGCCGGCAGGGCGGGGGACTGCGACAGCGCCGCGGAATGGTGCCCGTTCACGAAGACAAGGCGGACCCCTTCTTCGGCGCCGAAAGTGTAGGGCGCGATGGTGCCGGGCGTCAGGGCGACGGCCGGGGCCGGCGCGAAGGCCGCATTGGCGATCGGCGCGATGTCGGTGAAGCGCCACGCCTCCTGCCGCGTGGTCGGGAACCCGACCTCGGTGAAACGTTGCACCGCGGCCGCACGGCGGGCGGCGAGCCAGCTGGGTGCCGCGCCGCCGGGAGGGGCGGGGAGGCGTTCGAGGGTGGCGAGGGTCACGCGCGGGCCCCGGCGGTGGGCGCGTCCTCGAGCCACTCGTACCCCTTGGCCTCGAGCTCGAGCGCGAGCTCCTTACCGCCGGACTTCACGATGCGTCCCCCGGCCAGCACGTGGACGAAGTCGGGGACGATGTGATCCAGGAGGCGCTGATAGTGCGTGACCACGATGGTGGCGGCGTCGGGGCGACGGAGTTTGTTGACCCCGTTGGCCACGATGCGCAGGGCGTCGATGTCGAGGCCCGAGTCCGTCTCGTCGAGGATCGCGAGCTTCGGCGACAGGACCGCCATCTGCAGGATCTCGTTCCGCTTCTTTTCGCCGCCCGAGAAGCCGAAGTTGACCGCGCGCTGCATGATCTCCGGCCCCCACTCGACGACCTTCAGCCTCTCCTCGAGGAGGTCGATGAAGTCGATCGGATCCATCTCTTCCTCGCCCCGGGCCTTCCGCTGCTCGTTGAACGCGGCCCGGAGGAAATAGGCGTTGGTGACGCCGGCGATCTCGACCGGATACTGGAAGGCCAGGAAGACGCCGGCCTGCGCGCGTACCTCCGGCTGCATCGCCAGGAGGTCCTGGCCCAGGTAGGTCACCGACCCGGCCGTGACCTCGTACGCCGGGTGCCCCGCCAGGATCTGCGCGAGGGTGCTCTTGCCGGAGCCGTTGGGCCCCATGATGGCGTGCACTTCGCCGGCCTGCACCGACAGCGTGATGCCCTTCAGGATCTCATTGTCGCCGGCCTTGGCCGTGAGGTTCTTGATCTCGAGCACTGCGTACTCCGGTCGTTGGTCAGCCGACGCTGCCCTCAAGGGTCACGCCGAGCAGCTTCTGGGCCTCCACCGCGAACTCGGTGGGGAGGTTGAGGAACACTTCCTTGCAGAACCCGTTCACGATCATCGAGATGGCGTTCTCGGTGTTGAGCCCGCGGGACTTGAGGTAGAAGATCTGGTCTTCCGAGATCTTCGATGTGCTGGCCTCGTGCTCGAGGGTGGCGGTGGGGTTCTGGATGTCGATGTAGGGAAAGGTGTGCGCGCCGCACTTGTTCCCGATGAGCATCGAGTCGCACTGCGTGTAATTGCGCGCGTTCTCGGCCCGCGGGAGCACCTTCACCAGGCCGCGATAGGAGCCGTTGCCGTGCCCGGCCGAGATCCCTTTCGAGACGATCGTGGAGCGGGTGTTCTTGCCCACGTGGATCATCTTCGTGCCGGTATCGGCCTGCTGGTGGTTGTTGACCACCGCGACCGAGTAGAACTCCCCGATCGAGTCATCGCCCTGGAGAATGCAACTGGGATATTTCCAGGTGATGGCGGAGCCGGTCTCGACCTGGATCCAGCTGATCTTGCTGCGGGCCCCGGCGCACTTGCCGCGCTTGGTGACGAAGTTGTAGATGCCGCCCTTGCCGTCCTTGTCCCCGGCGTACCAGTTCTGCACCGTGGAGTACTTGATCGTGGCGTCGTCGAGCGCGACGAGCTCGACCACGGCGGCGTGGAGCTGGTTGGTGTCGCGCTTCGGAGCGGTGCACCCCTCGAGATAGCTCACCGAGGCGCGTTCCTCCGCGACGATGAGCGTGCGCTCGAACTGCCCGACGTCTGCGGTGTTGATGCGGAAGTAGGTCGAGAGCTCCATCGGACACTTCACGCCCTTCGGGATGTACACGAAGGAGCCGTCGCTGAAGACCGCGGCGTTGAGGGCGGCGAAGTAATTGTCGCTGTAGGGGACCACGCTGCCGAGGTACTTCCGCACCAGCTCAGGGTGCTCACGCACCGCCTCGCTCAGGGCGCAGAAGATGACCCCGTACTCGGCCAGCTTGGCCTTGTAGGTCGTGGCCACCGAGACCGAGTCGAAGATCGCGTCGACCGCCACGCCGGAGAGCAGCTTCTGTTCGTTGAGCGGGATGCCGAGCTTGGCGTAGGTCTTGAGCAGCTCGGGGTCGACCTCGTCGAGGGAGCCGAGCGGCTTGGCCGTGCGGGGAGAGCTGTAGTACCGGATCGCCTGATAATCGATGGGCGGATACTGGACGTTGGCCCAGTGCGGCTCGGTGAGCGTGAGCCACTTCCGATACGCCTTGAGCCGCCAGTCGAGGAGCCACTCGGGCTCGTTCTTCTTGGCGGAAATGGCGCGGACGACCTCTTCGCTCAGCCCGGGCTTGAACGTGTCCGCCTCGATCGGCGTGACGAAGCCGTAGGCGTACTCGCGGTTGACCAGGGTTTCGACCGACGTGTCCATTGATGCTCCTCCCACCCGCTGCCATCGTCGCGCGGGACGTGGGGTTGTACTGGAATCCGAATTGTAGGTTCCTTAGTCGGGATTGTCAATCGATAGACGATCAGCGGCGGTACGGCCGTCGGACTGGGCGCCGGGGGTCTGGAAGGGGCCTCCAAACGTTCGACCCCCCAGGAGTCTTCGGCGAAGGATTGAAAATACAACGTAGCATATACTACTACTATAAATACTGAGGCGAAAAGTCTCGTCATTCCCTATATTGGCCTCATCCTGTTCGGGGAGTACCGATGACCATTCACCGTATCCGCCTGCTCGGCGACCCGGTACTCCGGGAGCGCTCCGAGATGATCGCCAAGCCGCGATCCACGGCAGTGCGGGTCATCGCGGACGACCTCCGGGAGACCCTGCGTGATTTCCGGGAGCGACACGGGTTCGGGCGGGGGATCGCGGCTCCCCAGATCGGAGCACCGGTGCGGGTCCTGCACACGGAGATCGACGACACTCCCTGGACGCTGGTGAATCCGGAGATCCTCGACATCGGCACGGAGGACTTCACGGTGTGGGACGACTGTTTCTCGATCCCGGACCTGATGGTGCGGGTCCAGCGGGCGCACCGGGTGCGGATCCGGTGGCAGGATCTCAAGGGGGAGACCCACGAGACCGACCTGAGCGGCGACCAGGCCGAGCTGCTGCAGCACGAGATCGACCACCTCGACGGGATCCTCGTGGTGGACCACCCGTACGGACTCGACCCTTTCTGTCTCCGTGCGGAGTGGCAGCGGTATCACTCG
>JANLXK010000277.1:0-9236 GCA_031365045.1 Gemmatimonadota bacterium
GACTTCGTCCTCTATTACCGGGGGCTCGCTGCGGCGCACCTGAACGACTTCCCCGCCGCCATCCGTGACTTTCGGCGCCTCCACGCCCTGGGCGACACGCTGGACGCCCCCGGTGGGCTGGTCGACCCCGTCCTCGCCACGTACGTCCTCGCCTTCCTGCTCCAGCGCGCCGGTGCGTACGAAGAAGCGGCCGCGATGTACCAGCAGACGCTCGCGGGCGACCTCGGGCTCTGGATGGTCCACGTCCAGCTGGCCCGGATCCACGACGATCGCGGGGAGTGGGTCGACGCGATCCGCGAACGCAATCTCGCACTCGAGGCGGATCCCGAGGACCCCAGCCTCCTGCTGGACCTCGGCATCACCCTGTCGAAGGCGGGGCGGCCCGCGGAGGCGGAGGCGGTCCTGACCCGGGCGCAGGCCGGGTTGCCCCGCAACTTCCGGGTGCCCTACTTCCAAGGGCTCGTCGCCCAGCAACTCGGCCATCCCGACGCGGCGCGCGCGGCGTTCCAGCACTTCCTGACCCTGGCGCCCAGTCGCTACGTCGACGAGATCGCCGATGTGCGCGGCCGCCTCCGCGACCTTGCCCGACCCCGATGATGCGGATCCTTCGCCGGCCACTCGCGTTGCTCAGCTTGCTCGCCCTCACTGTGGTGGGGCCGCTGGCCGCGCAATCGAGTTACGAGCAGCTCACCGCCTTCAGCGACGTCCTCAACTACATCCGGCTCAACTACACCGACTCGGTGGGGTATCCAGAGATGGTGCAGGCGGCGATCGAAGGGGTCCTCCGCTCGCTCGATCCGCACAGCTACTTCCTGGCCCGGGGTGATTACGCCCGGCGTAATTCGATGGAACGGGGCGAACTCGGCACCACCGGACTCTACTTCGAAATGGTCGACGGCCGGCCCACCGTGCTCGGCGTGCTGGACGGCAGTCCGGCGGCGCGCTCGCGGATCCAGCCGGGCGATCGGCTCCTTTCGGTGAACGACACAAGCGCCGCGGGCGTGGATGTCGAACACCTGGCCCTGATGCTCGCGGGCGAGAAGGGATCGCGCGTGCGGCTCCGTTTCGCGCGCGGCTCGCTGCTCGAGCCGGACATCCTCCGCGTCACGCTCAAGCGGGAACAGCTCCCGCTTCGCGGCGTCAGTGCCGTCGGGATGGCCGACAGCGTCACCGGGTATGTCCGCCTGGCCGAGTTCACCCTCGGGGTGGGGGGCGAGGTCGACCAGGCGCTCAAGACCTTGAAGGGGCGCGGGATGCGGCGCGCCATCCTCGATCTCCGCGGCGACCCGGGCGGCCGCATCGTCGGTGCGGTGGACGTCGCCGGTCTCTTCCTGACCCGCGGCGCGATCGTCTTCAAGACACGCGATCGCCGCAGCGTGAACGACCACGACTTCGCCACCCAGCGCGACGGTGCGTGGCGGGATCTCCCGCTCATCGTGCTCATCGACGACCGGAGCGCGAGCGCGTCCGAGGCCCTGGCCGGTTCGCTGCAGGACAACGACCGGGCCCTCATCGTCGGGCGGCGGAGCTTCGGCAAGGCGCTGATCCAGCGGCCGTTCATCCTCCACACTGGCGACGTGGTCTTCCTGACCGTGGGCCGGGTACTGACCCCCAGCGGTCGATTCATCCAGCGCCGGTATGACGGCCTCGGAGTCGAGCAGTACTACTCCTTCCGCGGCACACCGAGTACGGCGGACGAGAAGGCCCAGGAGTTCCACACGCTCGCAGGCCGGCCGATGCGCGGCGGCGGAGGGATCGCCCCGGATCTCCCCACGCCTGCGCCGGCCACGATGCCGGTCTGGTGGTCCGTGGCTTCCGATTCCGCCTATGACACCGCCGTGGCCGACAGCGTCGCTGTCCTCCTCCCCGCGAACCCGGTGGCCAGGGAGCGGTGGCTCACCGACAGCATCGCCTGGCGCGAGGCACTGCTCCCCCCGTTCCTGGCTCGGACCCGGACCGGGCTCCACGCCGCCGCCCTCCCGGACTCGGTCCAGGCCGCCCGAATGGCACGGCTGCTCGCGTACCGAGTGGCAGAGGTGCGCTGGGGGGTCGAGGCGGGCCTCACCTTCGCACTCCGGAACGACGGCGATGTCCGGGCCGCCCTGGCCGCCTTTCCCCGCCTTGCCATCCTGCTGGCCCCGACCCGCCCATAGCCCTATTTTTGGGCCATGGCCACCAGAACCAAGCCCAGCCCCAAGGCCGCCAAGGCCCTCTCCAAGACCGATCTCCTCGACCTCTACCGGGTGATGTTCCTCTCCCGCCGGGTCGACGACAAGGAGATCCAGCTCAAGCGCCAGAACAAGATCTTCTTCCAGATCTCCGGTGCCGGCCACGAGGGGGTGCTCGCCGCCGCCTCGAAGATCCTCCGCCCGGCGCACGACTGGTTCTACACCTACTATCGCGACCGGGCCCTCTGCCTCGGCCTCGGCATGACCGCCACCGAGCAGCTCCTCTCGGCCGTGGCCGCCGCCGACGATCCGAACTCGGGCGGCCGGCAGATGCCGAGCCACTGGGGTCAGAAGGACCTCAACATCGTCAGCGCCTCGAGCCCCACCGGGACCCAGTTCCTCCAGGCCGTGGGGTGTGCCGAAGCGTGGCTCCGCGCCGACCAGAATCCCGCGGCGGCCGAACAGGTCGCCACCGAGCGCGACGAGGTCGTGCTCGTCACCACCGGTGAAGGCACGACCTCGCAGGGCGAGTTCTGGGAGGCGATGAATACCGCCGCCAACCTGAAGTTGCCGGTGGTCTTCCTGGTCGAGGACAACGGGTACGCCATCTCCACGCCGGTCGAGGTGAACACCGCCGGCGGGAACATCTCGAAGCTCGTCGCGGGGTTCCCCGGGCTGCTGCTCGAGGAGTGCGACGGGTGCGATGTCATGGCGTCGTACGACGCGATGTCGCGCGCGGTCGAATACGCCCGGCAGCGAAAGGGGCCCGCGCTGGTGCACGCCAAGGTCATCCGGCCGTACAGTCACTCCCTCTCCGACGATGAGATCCTCTATCGCCCCCCCGCCGAGCGCGAGGCCGATGCGAAGAAGGACCCGCTCACCCGTTTCCCCAAATACCTGATCGACCAGGGGGTCGCGAGCGAGGCGGAACTCGACGCCATCCGCAAGGCGGTCGACGAAGAGGTGGAGGCCGCGACGGCCACGGCGCTGGCCGCGCCGCAGCCCGCCAGGGACAGCGTCTACAAGTTCGTCTACTCCCCGGACGTGGACCCGACCTCGGACAGTTTCGACACCGAGGATGATCCCAAGTTCATCGGTGAGCCCACCACGATGGTGGACCTGCTCAACGGCTGCATGAAGGACGAGATGGCGCGCGACCCGCGCATCCTCGTCTTCGGCCAGGACGTGGCCGACGCCTCGCGTGAGGAGAATCTCGGCGCGGTGAAGGGGAAGGGTGGGGTGTTCAAGGTGACCTGGGGGCTGCAGCGCGCCTTCGGCTCGTCCCGGGTCTACAACTCCCCGCTGGCCGAGGCCAACATCGTGGGGCGGGCCATCGGGCTCGCGACGCGCGGCTTCAAGCCGGTGGTCGAGATCCAGTTCTTCGACTACATCTGGACCGCGTACATGCAGATCCGCAACGAGCTGGCGGTCATGCGGTGGCGCTCGAACAACACCTTCGCCTCCCCGGTGGTCATCCGCGTCACGTACGGCGGGTACCTGAAGGGCGGGGCTGTATACCACTCGCAGACCGGGGCCGCGATCTTCACCGGCATCCCCGGGCTCCGGGTCATCTGCCCCTCCACGGCGCTCGACGCCAACGGCCTCCTCCGTACCGCCATCCGGAGCGAGGATCCGGTGCTCTTCCTCGAGCACAAGCACCTCTACCGGCAGACCTACAACAAGGCGCCGAATCCCGGTCCCAACTTCATGATCCCCTTTGGCAAGGCCAAGGTGATCAAGGAAGGGAAGGACGTGACCGTAGTGACCTATGGTGCGGTGGTGCAGCGGGCGTTGGTGGCCGCCAAGGCAGCGGAAGAGAAGGGGCTCTCGGTCGAGGTGATCGACCTCCGATCGCTCTCACCGGTCGATTGGGACACCATCCGCGCCTCGGTCAAGAAGACCAACCGGGTCATCGTGGCGTACGAAGACGCGCTGAGCTGGGGCTACGGGTTGGAGATCGCGGCCCGCATCGCCGATGAACTGTTCAGCTTCCTCGACGCGCCGGTACGGCGGGTGGCGTGCACCGACACCTTCATCGCCTATGCGCCCGAGCTCGAGGACGTGCAGCTCCCGCAGGTGGAGCACCTGCTGGCGGCCTATGAGGAGATCGCGAAATTCTAGTTGGGAGTTGGAAGTTCGGAGGGGTGCAACAAGAAGGGCCCGCGCCGTGATGCGTGGGCCCTCTCATTTCACCCCTCCCAACTCCCCACTCCAAACTATTTCATCGCCTCGCGCATCTCCCCCGCCGCCTCGATCGCGATATCCACGTCCCGACTGAGTGCCTTGGCCGCTTGGGTGGCGTTGGTCAGCTCGCCGGCCACCGCCGCGATCCCCGAGCTCCGGAGCCGGAGCAGGTCGTAGCGCATCGTCTGGATGGCGAGCACGCAGCTCTCGAAGTGCTGCCGCATCTCATCGTAGCGCTTCTGGATCTCGGTCAGCGTGTCCATCTGGCGCTTGAGCATCGCTTCGCGCCGCTCGCGGTCTTCGCTCGCGGGCTCCTGCCGGAGCATCTGCATCCGCTGCTCGATGCGGGGCACCTCCCCGGTGGCGAGGTTCACTTCCATCGCCGCCAGGGTCTTGCCGAGGTCGGTGGCGCGCTGATAGAGGCCGTCGACGGTCTGGGCCACGTCCGGGAGCTGCTTCGCGTCTTCGGGGCTCAGCTTGTCGAGCAGGGCGTAGATGGCGGTCCGGTCGGCATGGGCGTGATGTACCTTCGACCACTGGCCGCCGAACTCCTTGGCCGCCGGGGCGGGGACGACCCGCGGCAACTTCCCGCCCTTGCCGATCGCCTTTGCCTCGAGCGCGTCGTGGGCGGGCGGGCGGGCCAGCACGTCCCGCCAGCTGTAGCCTGACTGCCACAACTTCGAGTAGCTCGTGAGCAGACCGTACCCCATCGCCGCGGCGGGGAAGAGGAACCACGGGGAGCTCAGGCCGGTGTAGAGGTTCACGAAGAACAGACCGGCGGTGACCGCGGCCCACTTGGCGAACTTCTCGCGGGTCTGCTGGATGATCATCGGTTCGCCGGTGTCGCGGACCAGCTTCTTTTCTTCCTCCTCACCGAAGTTCCGATCACGGATGCGCGGCGCGCGCGGTCCGCGCGGGGCCGGCAGCGGGGGCACGGCGCGCTCGAGGGCACGCCCACCCGGACGGGCGCTCCCGGTCGAAGGACGCCGTGTCCCGGTCGACCCCCGGTTCCCCTGATCGCGGCGTGCGGGCTGGCCTGTCATCCGCGCGGCGGCCTTGAATCCGGTGCCGGTCGGCTGGTAGCCGCCGGCGCTGCGGCTCTCGAGCGAACGGCGGAGCGCGTCGGCGGTGGGCCAGCGGTTCTCCGGATCCTTTTCGAGGCAGCGTGCGATCGCGAGCGTCAGGTCCTCGGGGATGTCATCCCGCGAGTCGCTGACCATCGGCGCCGGTTCGGTGATCTGCTTCATCAGGATCCCGGCCACCGTCGGCGCCGAGAACGGGGGCTGCCCGATGCACATCTGGTACGCCACGATGCCGAGCGAGTAGAGATCCGACCGGCCGTCGATCTCTTTCTCCCCCGCCGCCTGCTCCGGGCTCATGTAGCTCGGCGTCCCGATCGCGACGCCGGCGCTGGTGAGCGTCGCGCCGGAGCCGCCCTGGAGCGCCTTGGCGATCCCGAAGTCGGTCACCATCACGCGGCCCCGGGTGCCGTCGAGCAGAATGTTGTCGGGCTTGATGTCGCGGTGGATGATCGAGAGGGCGTGGGCGGCGCTCAGGGCGTCGGCCGTTTCCTTCATGATGCGGCGCACCTCTTCGGCGGGGAGCTGCCCGCGGCGCATGATCCGCCCGCCAAGCGACTCCCCGTCGACGTACCCCATCACGAAATACACGAGGTCCCCGCCCGCCGCGCCGACGTCGAAGATCGGCACCACGTGGGGATGGGAGAGCCGCGCGGCGGTCTGCGCCTCGCGCGTGAAGCGCGCGCGGATCTCCTCCTGGAAGGCGAGTTCGGGCGGCAGGACCTTGATGGCGACCCGTCGATGCAGGCGCTCATCCCGGGCGCGATAGACCACGCCCATCCCACCGCGGCCGATCTCCCCCTCAATCGTGTATGTCCCCGCCAGCGCCTCTTGGAGTCGCTGGGCGAGGGGGGTCTGCGCGCTGTCGGTCATCAGAGGAAGGTGAAGAGGGATATAGATTTAGCGCCTCGCAAGATTGCGGGCAACCGGGAGATCGAACTCGACGGCGAAGGGCCGGACCCCTGCGCCAAATTGACAGCGGCGACTGTGCTACATTGGAACGTGTCCGCCGCTTCGGAGTTTCATTTTTCCTCCGATGCGCCGATTCTACAGGAGTCGAGGTACTATGGGTGGCACGGGAGGTGCTTCAGTCATGCACTAACCCGTGTCCGCTCTGCTCGAAAGGAAGCCCAATGACCGACCGTCTTACCCTGCCGGTGCTGCCCCTCCGCGAAGTGGTCCTCTTCCCTGGTGTCACCGCGCCGATCGGCGCCGGCCGCCCGGGGACGTTGAAGGCCATCGAAGCGGCGCTCGCGCGCCCGGATCGTCTCGTCTTCGCCGTGACCCAGCGCCAGAACATGGAGCAGGTCGCCGCCGACGGGCTCTACACCATCGGCACCATCGCCCGCATCGGGCAGGTCCAGCGGGGCGTCTCCGGCGTCCAGCTCCTGCTCCACGGCGAGCGCCGCGGCATCGCCATCCACGTCGGTGAACACGCCGGCTACCTCCAGGCGATCGTCCGTGAGGCCGAAGAGATGGCGCCGCTGGATCTCGAGGATGCCGCCTTCGTGGCGCTCCACAAGGAGGCGCGGACCCGCGCCGGAGAGCTCGGCCAGAAGTCCGGCCTCCCCGACGACGTGGTCCAGCAGGTGCTCGCGGGCGTCAACGAGCCGGGGCGCTTCGCCGACCTCGTGGCCGGGTACATCGACATCCCGCCCACCCAGCGGCAGGTCCTGCTCGAGACCCTCTCGGTCGAGGAGCGGCTCCGCCGGGTGCTCGTGCACGTCCAGCGCCAGATCGCGGTGCTCGACGCCCAGGAGGACATCAAGTCGCAGGTGCAGGAAGAGCTGGGCGAGCGCCAGCGCGAGATGGTCCTCCGCGAGCAGATGAAGCGGATCAAGCGCGAACTGGGCGAGGACGAGGAGCACGATGGCCTCGAGGAGCTCCGCCAGAAGCTCGCCGAGCTCCCGCTCGCCCCTGAGGTGCGGAAGGAGGTCGATCGTGAGCTCGGACGGCTCTCGCGCATCGGTCGCGAATCAATGGAGTCACAGGTCATCCGGACCTATCTCGAGACCATCGCCGAGCTCCCCTGGAACACCCGGAGCGAGGAAGCGCTCGACATCGCCAAGGCGGCCGCCATCCTCGACGCGGACCACTACGCCCTGCAGGACGTGAAGGACCGGGTGCTCGAGTTCCTGGCCGTGCGTCAGCTGCGCCAGGCCGCGAACGTGAAGGCCGATGCCGAAGCCAAGGCCGCGTCGGACGCGGAAGCGAAGGCCGAAGTCGACCCGGGTGCCCCCGCGCCGGAGCTCGCCACCGACCTGCCCCGGCCGAAGAGCGCCGGCAATGAGGACGATCGCACCGGCAAGGGCCACATCCTGCTCTTCGCCGGCCCTCCAGGCGTCGGCAAGACCTCGGTCGCCAAGTCGATCGCCCGGGCGATGGGACGCAAGTACGTCCGCATCTCCCTCGGCGGCGCGCGGGACGAAGCCGATATCCGCGGCCACCGGCGTACCTATGTCGGGGCGATGCCGGGACGGATCCTCCAGGGGATGAAGCAGGCAGGGACCAAGAACCCCGTCTTCCTGCTCGACGAGGTCGACAAGCTCGGCGTCTCGTTCCAGGGCGACCCCGCGTCCGCCCTGCTCGAGGTGCTCGACCCGAACCAGAACGACTCGTTCGTGGACCACTACCTCGGCGTGCCCTTCGACCTGAGCGAGGTGCTTTTCATCGCCACGGCGAACTTCCTCCAGAACATCCAGGCCCCGCTACTGGACCGGATGGAAGTGGTGGAATTCTCGGGCTACACCGAGCGCGAGAAGTCGGCCATCGCCCGGCAGTACCTCATCCCCCGCCAGGTGCGGGAGAACGGATTGGCGGACGACCAGATCACGATCTCCGACGGCGCCCTGGCCGAGGTCGTGACCAAGTACACACGGGAAGCGGGCGTGCGGCAGCTCGAGCGCGAGCTCGGCAAGCTGGCGCGCAAGGTGGCGCGCAAGATCGCCGGCCAGGAGACCGAGAAGGTCGCCGTCGATCCGGGCCAGCTCGAAGATCTGCTGGGTCGTCCCCGCGTCCATCCGGAACGGGCGGCGCGCCAGGACCAGATCGGCGTGGCCACGGGGATGTACTACACGCCCGTCGGCGGCGACATCATGTTCGTGGAAGCGAGCACGATGAAGGGCAAGGGCGAGCTGGTCCTCACCGGGCAGCTCGGCGACGTGATGAAGGAATCGGCCCGCGCGGCCTGGACCTTCGCCCGGTCGCACGCGGCCGGCCTCCACATCAAGGAGGACTCGTTCGAGAAGGACGTGCACGTGCACGTGCCCGCCGGCGCCATCCCCAAGGACGGTCCCTCGGCCGGCGTCACGATGGCCACCGCGCTGGTGTCGCTGCTGTCAGGACGTCCCGTCCGGCACGACATCGCGATGACGGGTGAGATCACCCTCTCCGGCCGGGTGCTTCCGATCGGTGGCGTGAAGGAGAAGGTGCTCGGCGCCGTACGGGCGGGGATCACGACGATCCTGCTCCCCGAGGAGAACATGAACGACCTCGACGACCTGCCGCAGGAGGTCCGGGACCGGCTCACTGTCCACCCGGTGCGGGAACTCGGCGAGGTCCTGGCGCTCACCCTCCGCGGGGCGAGCTTCAAGGAAGGGAAGCTCCTCTTCGGCGGGATGAACCCGGCCGACGTGGCGCCGCTCGACGGGCCGTTCGCGCACTGAACGGCAGTAAGAAGTGAGGAGTGAGAAGTGAGAAGGGGCTCCCGGTCGTCTGGGGGCCCCTTTCTTGTCCCTACTCCTTACTCCTCACTCCTCACTCCTCCCTCCTCCCTCCTCACTCCTCACTCCTCCCTCCTCACTCC
>JANLXK010000295.1:0-11294 GCA_031365045.1 Gemmatimonadota bacterium
CCCCAATATCGCGTGCCCGCGGGGAGGTATCGTCATCATTTCTGTCCGCCGACATCTCGGAAAAAGCGCATAGAGATCGCGAAAACGCGAGATGCGCGAAGCCACATCTCCCCGCCGAGCGCCTGCCTCCCAACACCCCCAAAGAACGATTGGTGGGGTCGCGCGGGTGCAGGCGTCCGAGCACGGGACAGTGGTTTCGCCCTTTCGCCGTTTCGCGAACACCTGACTGCCGTCAAGAGGGATCGCGACAGCGCGAGACAAGCGAAACCACAGTTCCGCGCCGAGGGCCTGCCTCCCAACACCCCCAAAGAACGATTGGTGGGGTCGCGCGGGTGCCGGCGTCCGAGCACGGGACAGTGGTTTCGCCCTTTCGCGTTTTCGCGGTCCCCGCTCTCCAGCAAGAAGGGCCCTCACCTCGACCTCGGTGGGGCCCCGATCTTCGTGTCCGTGGGGTCGTTACCGCGCCGCCGGTCTCCCGCAGCTCTCGCAGAACTTCGCCCCCGGGGCCATCGCCGCGCCGCAGCCGGCGCAGGTCAACGTGCTCAGGAGCATGCCGCAATTCGAGCAGAAGATCGCGTTAGATTCGGGCCGCGGGCCGCAGGCGGGACAGGCCATCGTCCCTCCCTTCGCGACGGTCGCGACCCCGGCGGCCGAGGTCCCCCCCTGGTCTTCCCGGATCGCGGCGACGGCCTCGGCGGTGAACTTCCGCTTGAGGTCGGCGAAATCGCCGTCCGACAGCTTGCCGGTCGCCAGGTCGAACTCGATCTCCTTGAGCGCGATGAGCGCCTGCCCCTTGCGGGTCTCCTCGAGATCCGGGAGGTCCCACGCCGGTGCGGCCGTCAACGGCATAGGTCGGAAGAGCGGAAGGAGGATCAACGCGAGCGCTGCCGCCCCGATCAGCATCGCCAGGAGGGCTTCGACGATCATCATGACTCGAGCTCGTGCAGTTCGCGCTCGACCAGCGCGATCTCGTCGGGGGAGAGCCCCCCTTCTCCCGCAAGGGAGAGGGGGCTGGGGGGTGAGGTCGCGGCGACGGTCGCTGCCCGCTGGCGCAGGGCCAGCACGGCGATAAGGATCGCGCTGAGCCCAAGCACCACCGAGGCCGGCAAGACATAGCCGACGAGGTTGAATCCCTTCGGGATCGGCGCCATCAGCGCTTCCTCGCCGTACCGCGCGACCATCGCATCGAGGATCTGCTGCACGTTCATCCCCTGCTCCACCAGGGCCACGACTTCCTTGTGGCGCGCCGGCGAGTAACTGCAGGTGAAGTCGGTGGTGCGACAGGTGAAGATGTCGAGCGTGCAGGGACAGGGGCAGGCCAGACGATGTTCCGCCGCGTTCGCGGTCACATCGTTGTCGGTCTCTTCGACGATGGCATCGCGCCGCTCGAGGCTGTTCGGGTCGTACAGCTGGTCGGCCGGGGCCGGTGTGGCCTGCTGCTGCGCGCGAAGGCTTGTGCCGAGCGACAGCGAGGCAAGCGCCGGCAGGGCGAGTCCCCCAAGGCCGAGCGCCAGCAGGTGGCGACGCGAAAGAGTGCGTGCCATCACGACTTCCCCGCCCCGGCGAGCGTGGCCGCATACCCCGCCTGCGGTCCGACCTCGAGGTTCGCCGCCTTCGGTCCGACGCCCGACCCCGGCCACATCGCGATGAGCCCGCCGAGGGTGAGGATACACCCGGCGATCCAGACCCAGCCGACGAGCGGGTTGATGGTGAAGCGGTAGTTGGCCTGCTCTGAATTGCCGACCGCGCTCTCGAACACGACGTACACGTCCTCACGGAGCCCGGTCATCAATCCCACCTCGGTGGAGGGATTGAACGTCGGCCGGTCGAACGCGTCGACGTGCTGACGCTTCTCGCTCACCAGGAGACCGAGGCGTTTACCGTCGCGCGTGACCTGGAGGCTCGCGGCCGAGACGTGCCGGTTGAGGGCGCTGTATTGCGAGACCCCCATATGGGTGAAGGTGTAGGTCCACCCGTAGGGGCTCTTCACCTCGGCCGACTCGCCGACTTTGAGCGACACCTGCCGGTCGACCCGGAAGGCGGCCCCGGTGAAGGCGACGAAATAGGCGAGGATCCCGACGTGGACGATGTACCCGCCGTACCGCCGCCGGTTGCGCGCGATCAGGTTGGCGAGCGCCACGCCCCACCCTTCGTGATACATCCGCATCCGGGCGCGGATCCCACGGTAGAACTCCTGGACCACGGTCGCGAAGACGAAAGCCGCCAGGGAAAGGCACATCACCACCGAGAAGTTCCGCATCCCCACCGCGGCGAGGATCGCAGCGGTGAGGACGAAGACCCCGCCCGGCATGACGAACTGCCGCCGGATGTTGGCCGGGCTCGCCTTGCGCCACGCGATGAGCGGCCCGATCCCGGTCAGGGCGAGGAGCAGCAGCCCGAGCGGCCCGTTGACCTTGTTGAAGAAGGGCGGTCCGACGGTGATCTTGGTCCCCTGCACCGCCTCGGAGAGGATCGGGAAGAGGGTGCCCCAGAGCACCGAGAACGCGATGCCAACCAGGAGCAGGTTGTTGAACAGGAACGCCGACTCGCGGCTCGCCATCGACTCGAGTTCGGCCTCAGGCTCCAGATCAGGCCACCGGGTGTAGAGCAACGTGAACGCCCAGACCCCCGCGACGATGAGGAAGCCGAGGAACCACCATCCGACCGGCGACTGGGTGAAGCTGTGCACGCTGGCGATGACGCCCGAGCGGGTCAGGAAGGTCCCGAAGATGGTCAGCAGGAAGGTGATGATGACGAGGGTGAGGTTCCACCGCTTCAGCATCCCCCGTTTTTCCTGGATCATGACGGAATGGAGGAACGCCGTCATCGTGAGCCAGGGGAGGAAGCTCGCGTTCTCGACCGGATCCCAGCCCCAGTAGCCGCCCCAGCCCAGCTCGACGTACGCCCACCACATCCCGAGGGTGACCCCCATCGAGAGGAAAAGCCACGAGACCAGCGTCCACTTCCGGATGGCGTGGATCCACCCGGTGTCGAGCTTGCGCGAGAGCAGGGCCGCCATCGCGAAGGCGAACGGGATGGTCGCGCTGATGTAGCCCAGGTAGAGCATCGGCGGGTGGATGATCATCGCCGGATGCTGCAGCTGCGGATTGAGCCCGTTGCCGTCGTCGGGCGTGAAGGCGAGCCGCTCGAACGGGTTGGCCGCGACGATCATCACCAGCACGAAGAAGAGCAGCGAGGCGTTGGTGACGCCCGCCACCCAGGGCAGGAGGTCGGCGTGCCGGCGGGCGGTGAGCCACTGGGCCAGCGACGCGAAGAGGGAGAGCACCAGCGCCCACAGCAGCAGCGACCCCTTCTGCCCCGCCCAGAAGGCCGAGATCAGGAAGTAGGGGGGAAGATTGCGGCTCGAATAGGCGGAGACGTACTGGACGTTGAAGTCGTGCGCCGCGAAGACCTGCCAGAGGCAGATCGCGGCCGTGACCATCAACCCGAGCCCGGCGTACACGCTCCCCGTGAGCGACCGGCGCAGGTCGGGCCGGGTCTGCCATTGACCCGAGAAGGCGACGATCGCCCCCCAGAGGGCGATCAGCGCGGTGGCCCAGAGCGCGAAGGTGCCGAGGAGGGTCATCTCAAGTGGCCCGGGGCTTCGGCACCGCTTCGTAGCGCGAACCGCACTTGGCCAGTACGTCGGTGGCGTGGAGCACGCCGTCGTGCTGCAGCCGCCCTTCGACCACGACCTCGATGTCGTTCGCGTCGGTGAAGGTGTCGGGCACGGTCCCGCGATAGGTCACGGGGTATTCGGTCGTGCCGTCGCTGATGCGGAAGTCGATCTGCCGCCGATCGGCGCTCCGCACGATGGTGCCGGGCACGACCTTCGCGCCGACCTTGATCCCGACGTCATAGAACGTCGGATCCGAGGTGGTCTTGGCCTGGAGCTCGGTGGGCGTGAGAAAATAGACGCCGGTCTGCTTGACGCCTTCGATCATCAGGAACGAGACCGCGGCCACAATCACCACGGCCCCGAGCAGGAACTTGTGTCCGGCCTTCATACCAGTCGACCTCCGCTGCGAGTGTCGTAAGCTGTCCAAAGGCACAGCCCGACACAAGCCCGTTCAGCGCGGGGTGGCGTCGAGCTGGCCCTTGAAGGCGTCGATGCTGGTCTTGTGCTTCTCGTATTCCGGCCGCCCCCGCGCCAGCTCCCCCGCATAGTTCCGGAGAAAGGTGGCCCCCGCCTTCTTGGCCCCGGCGGAGTCCCCGGTGAACCGGGCCACCGTGGCGCGGATCATGTACCCGAAGAGGTGCCCCGGGGCGCTCCGGACCATCGTGTCCGCCAGGGCCCGGGCTCCATCGATGTCCCCCACGTGCAGCTTGATGACGGCGACGTCGTAGCGGGCGTCGATATCGACCGAGTCGAGCATCCCGTAGGCCGAGATCGCCATCGGCGCGAAACGCTGCGCCGTCGCGGCATCCCCGGAGTAGGAGGCCCGCATCACCCGGTCGTACAGGCGGTCGAAACGCTCCCGGGGGGACATGTTCGAGAGGTCCGGCGGGGCTTCCGCCGGCGACTCGGCCACCGGTGCCTCGGATCCGGCAGTCGCGGGACCTTGACCACGCCCGACCAGCACCCCGAGGGCGAAGATCACCACCAGGACCATGCTACCACCGACCCAGATCCACGGACCAGCTCCACCCCGCACGAAAGGACTAGCCCGTCCGCAGGATTGGCAGAAACGGCCCGAAACCGGAGAATTGCAGGAGGGACAAAGGCTCGTCACGAAGGGATCGCTCTCTGAAGTGAGCTTCACGGGCGATTCATCGAATTCCGCTTGCCGCGTTTTTCGATTCCCGTCAATATACCTCCGTAGCCTTACCGAGGAGTTCCTGATGTACGGTCGTCGCACACGCGCCATGGGCGCCCTGCTCGCAACACTCATCGTCGGTGCCTGCACCGAGACCCAGTTCGTGGAACGCGATCCGGTGAATCCGCCCCCCGATGCGGCGAGCGGCTTCGTCGGCTACTTCGACGCGAGCACCAAGCTCACGACGTGCGGCAATTGCCACGTGACGCACCAGGGGAAGTGGGAGACCACCGCCCACGCGTCGGCGTGGGCCGCACTCCCGGTGAACGCGCCGGCCTACTGCGCCGGATGTCACACGGTCAATGAGGCCGGCAACAGCGTCGACACCGCCGCCGGCTACAACAAGGTCAAGAGCGACGCCTATCACGACGTGCAGTGTGAAAGCTGCCACGGGCCTGGCTTCGCGCACGCGACGAATCCGGACGGCAGCACGCCGCCCTTGGCACGCATCGGTGTGACGCAGAATCCCACGGCCTCCTGTGCGTCGTGCCACTCCGGCACCCACACCCCGTTCGCCGAACAGTGGGCCGCCTCGGGCCACAACGACTCGGTCGGGATGGCCTATCCGGCGGCCAACCCCAGCTGCCAGAGTTGCCACGACGGCCGCGCGGCGATCCGGAAGTTCAACGGCAACCAGAACACCCGGTACCTGGACTCGGTCGGGACCAAGACGATCGTCTGCGTCGTCTGCCATGACCCGCACGGCAGCAATAACGTGGCCCAGCTCCGCGCGCCGATCGAGACTCCCGACCCGACCGCGAACCTCTGCATGCAGTGCCACCTGCGGAACGCGACGGCAACGCCGACGTTCACCCGCGGGGGCCGGAGCGCCCACTCCTCCCAGGGTCCCATCCTCCTCGGCGAAGGTGCCGGCTGGATGCCCCCGGGCTTCTTCTTCGACTCGGCCGGCGCGTACGCGACCCACGGATCGAGCGCCAACCCGCGCCTCTGCGCCGGCTGTCACGTGAACCGGTTCACGGTCACCGACTCGAGCGGCTTCGTCTTCCAGTCCACGGGACACCTCTTCTCGCCGACCCCGTGCGTGGATGCCACCGGCGTCCCCCTGGCCGACAATAGCTGCGCCTACACCTCGACCGCCCGCAACTGGTCGGCGTGCACCACCTGCCACGCCAGCGCCTCGGTGGTGGCCAACCTGTTCAACACCGAGCGGAACACGATCCGCACGCTGGTCCGGACCCTGTGGTACGACGTGGACGGCGACCGGGTGCTCGACGCCTACCCCGCCGACAGCGGATACCTGGCCCAGGTCTATGCGACGACGCCGGGGGAATTCGTCAACACCAACGGTCTCACGCCTGCGGAGGGCGCGCTGTTCAACACGATGATGTTGGCCGAGAAGACCCAGTACGACCACTCCGACGGTTCGTACGGGGTGCACAACCCGTTCTTCTACGAGGGGCTCCTCAGCGCCTCGATCTCGGCGGTCCAGACGACCTACGGGCTCGCGCCGCCAGCACCCGGGACCCAGGCGATCATGGATCGCGCGCTGGCACGCCCGGCGGTGCGCTACGCACCCCCGGCAGGGGCAGTCCGAGTGGCCGCTCGGCGGTGACCCTGTCGGTCGCCTGGTCCACCCTGCAGACCGCCGCCCCACTCGGGGCGGCGGTCTCAGCGTCTCAGCAGGTCCCGCACGACGCCCTCGACTCGGTCGTCGTGCACTCGCCGGTCCCGGACCCCCTCATCCCGTTCATCCAGTTCATCTTCCAGCAGCCGGGCTGGGTGCTCGGTCTGGAGATCTTCGTCGCCGGAGCCATCGGCGCAGCGACGGTGTGGTATATGTGGACCCGGCGGCTCTGGATGGCCGGGTGGTTCCGCAGCACCTCGCGCGGGGCCCAGGCCGCCTTCGTGGGCGTCAACGTCGCCGTGGTCCTCGTCGCCGTCAGCGCGGGGCTCTACGGGCACAACTACGCGCTGCACGACAACGACTTCTGCAAGGGATGTCACATCTTCGTCCCGAGCGGGCAGGCATGGGTGCGGCCCGACACCGGCAACTATCTCCTGGTCAATGCGCTGGAAGGGAAACACGACACCCTCTCCTGCCATTCCTGCCACCCGTTCGAGATCGGGGCCCAGACCAAGGAGCTCCTCTTCTGGATCGCCGACCGCCCCGACGAGGTCCCGCCGCACGGTCGAGTCCCCCGCGCGATCTGCGAAGGGTGTCACGTCCAAGGCGAGGCCAAGAAATCGTGGCAGCGGATCGCGGCGACGGCTGGTCACTCCATCCATCTGGCGCAAGACAGCGCCAAGACGGGCGGTCGCATCCAATGCCTGACCTGCCACGCGCGGACCGCGCACCGCTTCGAAGCGCGGGACTCCACCTGCGCGATGAGCGGCTGCCACGTCACCAACGACATCCGACTGGGGAAGATGGCGGCGCAGACGAACTTCCACTGCACCCTCTGTCATCAGTTCACGGCGGACCACGCCCCGGGCATCTCCTCGGACTCGGCCAAGGGCTTCCTGATCCCCGGCGGCAAGGAGTGCCTCGCCTGCCACGGGATGCAGCAGCTCACCGTCTCTCTCGACTTCTCCAAGGATCCCCACGACGCCAAGTGCGGCACCTGCCACAACCCGCACAACCAGAGCCGCCCCGCCGACGCCGATTCCACCTGCGCCTCGTGCCACACCAAGTGGCGGGACGTCGCCTTTCACACCGGGGCGATCCACCGCGGGGCGGTCCGGCCCACCGCCTGCACGCAATGTCACCAGCCGCACGCCGCCCGCGTGGACGCCAGCGATTGCACCGGATGTCACGCCGAGATGCGGAAGGTACGGGGTGGCCGTCCGGCGCTGGTACCGCCGCTCCCGTTCGACACCACCGCGACCCTCCGGACCAGCGCGTTGCCACCGGCACCTCCCCCCCGCGAACCGCGGGGCAAGGGGGACGCCCCGGTCGCCGAGGAGCCTCCCTGGACGTCCGACACGTTCGCCCACGCTCGCCATGAACGCCTTCCTTGCATCACGTGCCACGACCCCCAATCCAAGCAGAAGCTGACCTTCCAACCGGGCCGCGGCTGCCAGATCTGTCATCATCAGGCGCCGGATCGGAACAACTGCGCCGCCTGTCATACCCCTGAGGAACTCGCTACGCGCGCTCCCGTCGCCACGGTGACCGTGACCGTGACCGACCGGCCCCCGCGTCCGCGCCTGGTGGCGTTCGCCCATTCCGCCCATCGATCGCAAACGTGCACCGACTGTCACACCACGCCGGTCACGCTCGCGCCGACGGCCGAGGCGGTCACCTGCGCCGCGTGCCACGCGCAGCATACCGGCGGGAGCGTGAACTGCGCGACCTGTCATTTCACCGCCGAGGCCTCCCGCGCCCACGCCCCGCCGGCCGATGCCCATCGGGCGTGCGCCGCGTGCCACAGCGCCGCCATCGTGACGACCCTCACCCCGACCCGCACCCTCTGCCTCACCTGTCATGCCCCCCAGCGCGAGCACAAGCCGGGCGCGGAGTGCACCACCTGTCATCTCGGCGCTGATCCGGCGAGCTATCGGTCGCGCCTCATCGCGGGGGCGACCCCGTGAGTGCGCGCCGGGTCCTGACGGCGTTGGCTGCGGCGTCCGCCTTCGGCTCGAGCGCGCACGCGCAGGGATGGCGCGTGCTCGTAGACACCCGTGCCCAGGCGACGAGCTACCGCGGGTGGCGGGTGGACAGTATCCCCGTGAGCGACACGGTCACTGGGAGCACTGGCGGGCCGGAGACCCCGGATGGGTATGTCGCGCGCTGCGATGGTGGCCCCGTCTGCCGCTTCTGGCGCCCGGGCCCCGAGGCACGAGGGATCCCGGTCGTGACCACCACCGATGCCACCGTCTGGGGACTCGGGATCGCCGGGCTCTCGTTGCACGGACGGACACGCCTCGGCGTCGACCTGGGGAAGGGTGACCCCTGGTACGGCCCCGACCGTGCGTTGGAACTGGTGGACGGGTACGCCGACCTCGACCGGACCCGCTACAAGCTCCGGGCCGGCCGACAGGTCGTGTCCGGCAGGCTGGGCTGGTGGGGGATCGATGGCGGCCGCGGCTGGCTCCGCGATCCCGCCCGCGGGCTCGAGGCCTCCTTCTATGGAGGGTGGGGACTGGCGCGCTCCTCGAACCTCACCGCGACGAGCGAGGCCCTGAATCCGCTGGGCGACTTCCAGACCTCCCGCCGGCAGTCGGCCCTCGGCGCCACGGCGCGCTGGCAGACGACCCGCGGATCGATCGAAGGGCAATATCATCGTGAGGTGAGCGGCGTCGATGGCGGCGTCGTCATCGAGCGGGCGGCGGTGAGCACCGAGGGGATCATCTCTCGCGGCGTCGGCGTCACCGGGGGAGGAACGTACGACATCGCCAGCGGACTCTGGGGCAGCTGGGACGTCGGTGCGCGCGCCTCCCTCGGCCCTTGGCATGCGACGGCGCAGCTGCGGCAATACCGCCCCCTCTTCGATCTCTGGAGCGTCTGGCAGGCGTTCAGCCCCGTTCCCTATCACGCGGTGAATGGGAGCCTCGCCGTCCGACCCTGGCGTGCCATCGCGGTCCGGGCCACCGGCGAGCGGTATTGGTTCCCCCCGACCGAGACCTCGACCCCGCTCGTCTCGATCGTGGATGCGGGGTGGCGAATGAGCGTCGGGGCGACCTGGACGCCCCACCCCGCGTTGACGCTCGACGGTGAGGTCCGGCGTGAATTCGGCGTGGGTGCGTACGCCAACTCCGTGCAGGGCAATGTCACCTGGTCGCCCCGAGCGCGGTGGACCCTCCGCGCCGATGCAGGGCACCTCGAGCGCCCGCTCGAATACCGCTACGACGTCTCGACCCTGAACTGGTTCGGGGCCGGCGCCGATTGGCGTGCCGTCGACCGCCTCGCGCTCGGGGTCGCCGCCGACCGCTGGAGCGAGACCCGCGCGCGCCCCGATGCCGCAGGGTTCTCCTGGGACCAGCTCCGGCTCTCGGCGCGCATCACGTGGCTGCTCCTGTCGGACGCGGACCGGCTTCCCCTCCCTCCTGGCCGGCCGCGGAGCCCCCGATGAGGCGCGCCCTTCAGGTGTGGACGCTGCTCGTGCTAGCCGCCACCGGCACGCTCGTCGCGCAGCGGGATCCCGACCAGTTCGATCACGCGAAACACTCGAAGCTCTTTCCTTCGTGTGCAAGCTGTCACGCCGGCGCGGTGGACAGCACCGCCAAGCTCCTCCCCGAGCCGGCGGTGGCGTGCGCGAGCTGTCACGACGGGCGTGACCAACGGACCATCGGCTGGTCGCCCCGAGCCGGGCCCCGCGCTTCGAACCTGCGCTACACGCATCAGGCACACCCCAAAGGGGCGGCCTGCCTCGCCTGTCACGCCGATCCGGCGACGCCTTGGATGACGGTCCGTGCGGCGACGCCCCAGGGATGCTTCGCCTGTCACGGCACCAGGACCGAGCACCTCGCCCAAGCCGACTCCACCTGCGCCGTCTGCCATCGGACCCTGGCGGAGACCCCCGCGGTGTTCACGGCCGCCCAGGTCGCCCACTTCCCTGCGCCTCCGTCGCACCGGGTGACAGGTTTCGGGTCTGACGGCGGGCACGGGGCGGCCGCCCGCGCGGGCGACCGGAGCTGCGCCACCTGTCATGCGCGCGACTTCTGCGCCGAGTGTCATGTGAACGGAAGCTCGGTCGCGTCCATCGCCGCGCTGGCCCCGGATCCGCGCTCCCTCGCGGTCAAGATCGTCCTCGAGCGTCCGGCCTCGCACTCGCGCAGCACCTTCGAGCGGGCGCACGGCGGACAGGCCCGCGCGTCGATCCAGGTCTGCGCCACTTGCCACACCCAGCCGAGCTGCACTGCCTGCCACGCCTCGACCCCGAAGGCCGCGCAGAGTCTGGTGGTCGTGGATCCTCGGCCGGGGCACGAGGGGCCGGTGACGCGCACCCTGCCCTCATCCCACCGCACCGCCAACTGGGCCTCCACGCACGGCTCGCTGGCCTCCGCCCGGCCGCAGAGCTGCACTGCGTGCCACGCCCGGAGCGACTGCCTCGACTGTCACCGCGCCGACGCCGCGACCCGCGCGGGGAGCTATCACCCGACCGGCTTCCTCGCGAGCCATCCCGCCCAAGCGTATGGCCGTGAGAGCTCCTGCACCGATTGCCACAACACCCAGGCGTTCTGTCAGGACTGCCATCGGCAAGCCGGCGTCGTGGCCTCCGCGCGGCTACGGGGAGGGTTCCACGACTCCAAGCAGGCGTTCTCGCTCGGGCACGGGCAGGCGGCCCGCCAGAGCCTGGAGAGCTGCGTCTCCTGCCACGCTGAGCGCGACTGCCTGGCCTGCCACTCCTCGACCCGGGGGCGGGGATTCGATCCTCACGGACCTGGGTTCGACGCGGAGCGGCTGAAGAAGAAGAACCGGGGGATGTGCGTGGCGTGCCACGCAGTGGTACCATAGGGCGAGCACGCTGCAGCACGGAGAGTTGATCGTGGGCCGCGCCCCTGGCGCGGCCTTCG
>JANLXK010000306.1:0-15322 GCA_031365045.1 Gemmatimonadota bacterium
TCGCTCACGGGGCCGGTGCGGCGGGGGGACGTGGAGACCATCCGGCGGCATCTGGGGGTGCTGGCGGGGGACGAGCGGAAGGCGTACGTGGCACTGTCGCGCGAGGCGCTGAGGATCGCGGAGGCGGCGGGATTGGCGAAGGGGCTGGCGGCGGAGGTCGAGAAGGCACTGAACGAGTAAGGCGCGAACGCGGGCCCAATGCGAGAAGGCGCGAATGGAGATCGACCCCCGTTCGCGCCTTCTCGCGTTGGACCCACCTTTGGCGTTCCCCGCGTTCGCCTATGACTGGTCGACCACCCTGACCCCGCGCGGCACATCGAACCGGAAGACCCGTACCGGGATCTTCCGGCCACTCCGCACGTGGGTCAGTGTCAGCGTGCGCTTCGTACCGGTCCGCTCGGTGATCTCGATCCGGCGCGGCAGACCGTCCACGCGCGAGAACGAGACGACGGCGGTGCGGAAGGGAAGGGTCGAGTCGCGCGGAGTGAGCGCGAGGAGGTCGGTGCCGCCGTGCGTGGTGTCGGCGGAGATCCAGCGCGCGCTGTAGCGCTGGGTCGGACGGTCGAGGAGCCAGGCGACCAGGTTCGGGGCGCCGGGGCCGGTCGGCTGCGGCATCCGGAGGACCTGGCCCGGCGTGGTGCTGGGCGTGTAGACCCAGAGCTTGGTGCCATCCATCACCAGCGCTTCCCCCGAAGGGTCGGTTAAGCGCATCGCGAACTTGTCGGCGCCCTGTTGCGCGAGCCGCCCACGACTTCGGAAGGTGCCGATGTTCTCATCGGCGATGACCTGGCGGAAATCGGCCTCAAGGCGCCCCGCGGCAGTGTAGACGGACGCGGCGCGGGTGAGGATCGCCGCCGCATCCGGCACCTGCGCAAGGACAGGGGTAGGAAGGGAAGAAGGTAGGAGGGTAAGAAGCGCGATCGCGGCCCCCCACCCCTTCCTGCCTTCGTACCTGCCTACCTTCCTACCCCTCAATTCTTCGCTCCCGCCGGCTCGGACACCCGCCGCCCGATCACCTCGGCGATGGCGCGTACCTCGCGCATCATCTTCTCGAACTGCTCGGGGTTGAGCGTCTGCGCGCCGTCGGAGAGGGCCCGCTCCGGCTGGGGATGCACTTCGACCAGGAGACCGTCGGCGCCGGCCGCGATGGCGGCCCGCGCCATCGGCGGGACGAATTCGCGAAGCCCGGTGCCGTGGCTCGGATCGGCGACGATCGGCAGGTGCGAGAGCTTCCGCACCACCGGGATGGCCGAGAGGTCGAGGAGGTTCCGGGTCTGGGAGTCGAAACTCCGGATGCCGCGCTCGCAAAGGATCACGTCTGGATTCCCCTCGGCCAGGATGTACTCGGCCGAGAGGAGGAGCTCCTGGATCGTGGCGGAGAGGCCGCGCTTGAGGAGGACCGGCTTCTTGAGCTTCCCGGCCCGCTTGAGCAGGGAGTAATTCTGCATGTTGCGGGCGCCGATCTGGATGATGTCGGCGTGCTCGGCCACGAGGTCGGCCCCTTCCGGGTCCATGGCCTCGGTGACGATCAGCAGGCCGGTCTCCTCACGTGCCTTGGCGAGCAGCTTGAGCCCCGGAAGGCCGAGCCCCTGGAAGGAGTAGGGAGACGAACGGGGCTTGTAGGCGCCGCCGCGGAGGATCGTGGCCCCGGCGTCCCGCACCGCGTGCGCGGAGGCGATGATCTGGGCCTCGGACTCGACCGAACAGGGCCCCGCCATCACCACGACCTCTTCGCCACCGATGGTGAGTCCGCCGGGAAGGCGGACCACCGTCGGTTCCTGCTTCCATTCGCGGGAGGCCTGCTTGTAGGGCGGGGTGACGTGCAGGCACTCGTAGACACCGGCGAGCGCGGCGAGACGGTCGCCATCGACCCGGCCGTCGTTGCCGACGACACCCACGGTCGTGCGCTGCCGCCCCGGCATCGGCCGGGCCTGATATCCCATCTGTTCGATGACGGTCACGACGCCCCGGATCTCCTCCTCGGTGGCGTCGTGCCGCATGATCACGAGCATTCGGACCTCTCAGAGACGAAAACAGCGGGTCAGGGGAGACGCCGCTGTCTTAAGCCTATACGGATGTTGAACTTACGTCCAGCGGGGTGAGGAAGTCACCCTCCTGGGCAGACGATCCGGCGGATTCGGCGCGATTCGGGACGGAAGGTGGCCAACGCTGGTTGTCCCCTCCCTTTCACTAACCGGACCCGGTCGCGTCCATCAGTCCACTCGACCTGCCGACTGTCCTGCAGGACAGGTGTACGGTGCAACAGGGCGTTCAGGAGATCCGTCGCACGGGTGAGCGATACTGAATCCTTGAACGTGATTGCAACGAGTTCCACTGCGCCATTCATCGGTCCCTGGGTCCGTATCGATGCGAATTCGGTGCCCGCGGGTGCGGGATAGGCGCGGATGTCGATCACGGTGTCGCACACGGCACAAGATCGTCCGGTGCAGATCATCCTGATCCCGCTCTCGGTCGGCGTCGGCGTGGCGGGGCCACGGAGGGCGACCGGGCCATCGGAGGACGGGAACACTGCGACCGATGCGATGGCCGGTGCCCCAGCACAACCGAGGAGTGCGGCGAGTACGAGCAACTCCGCCGCCAGGGGCGACCCGCTACGCCGCCACATTCTCTCCAAGACGGACCCCCACGATCGTGCTGACCCCCGGCTCCTGCATCGTGACCCCGTAGACCGCGTCGGCCGCCTGCATCGTGCGCGGGTTGTGGGTAATCACGATGAACTGGGTCGAGACCTTGAACTCGTCGAGCAGCTTGGTGAAGCGTCCTACGTTGGCGTCGTCCAGCGGGGCGTCCACCTCGTCCATGAGGCAGAAGGGGCTCGGCTTGGTCAGGTAGATCGCGAAGAGCAGGGAGGTGGCCACCAAAGTCCGCTCACCCGAGCTCAGCAGGTGGATCCGCTGGGTCCGCTTGCCGCGCGGGGCGGCGTGGATCTCGATCTCGCTCTCGAGCGGGTCGTCGGGGGTGGTCAGGTGCAACTCGCACTCGCCGCCGCCGAAGAGGGTCTGGAAGACTTTGTGGAAGTTGAGGCGGATGGACTCGAAGGTCTCGACGAACATCGTCTTGGCCGTGCCATCGATCTCGCGGATGGCCTGCTGCAGCGACTGGCGGCCGGCCACCAGGTCGTCGCGCTGGGCGATGAGGAACTCGAGCCGCTTGGACTCCTCGGCATACTCCTCGAACGCGAGTGCGTTGACCGGGCCGATCTGCTCGAGCTGGTCGACGATGCGGGCCGACTCGTGCTCCAGCGACTCGAGGTCGAGGTCGAGCACCGGGGCGTCGGCCAGGAGCTGGTCGAGTGGCTTCCGCCACTCCGCCTCGATCCGCTCGACGATGTTGCGTCGGCGGCCGGAGAGTTCGGTGGCCTCGAGGGCGAGCCCATGGTGCTCCTCGGTCATCGACTCGACGGCGTGGCGGCCGGCGCTCAGCGTCTGCTCGGCGGTCATCAGGGCCGCCTCCGCTTCGCCCGCGCCGATCTCGACGTCGGTGGCGGCGGCCTCGAGCTCGAGCAGGGCGACCCGACGCTCGGCCCGCTGCTCTCCCTGTTCGGCGCGCTGGGTGTCGAGCTGCTGGATGTCGGCATCGAGCCGAGCGAGTTCGTCGGCCAGCGCCTGCAGGAGTCCCTGCGCCTCGGCCACGGTGCGCGCGGCCCGCTCGTCCCGTTCGGTGGCCGACTGCAGTCGCGCGGTCACCTGGGCTTCCTGTACCTGCCAGTGCACCCGTGCCTCGCGGGCCCCTTCCTGGTCACCTTCCAGCGTGGTCAGCCGCACGCGGGCCTCGGCGAGCGACCCGTCGTGCTTCACCCGGGCCAGGTCGCCGGCGGTGAGCGATTGGTCGATCTCGGTGAGTCGGCGCTCCGCCTTGCTGAGGCGTTCCTGCGCCACGACCCCCTGGCGTTCGAGTTCCGTCAGGTCGCGGGTCAGGGTCCCCACCACCCGGGTGAGGTCTTCACGCTGAGCGGCGGTGGCGCGTTCGGCCTCCCGCGCCTGTTCGGCCCCCTGGGTGGCGAGTTCGAGGGCCTTTTCCAGGTCGGCCAGACGCGCGACCGTGCGACCGAGCGCCGCTTCGGCCGTGGCGAGCCGTGCCTCGGTCGCGACCAGTTCGGCGCCGAGGGATTCGAGGTCGGCACGGCGGCGGAGCGGGCCCTGCTGGGCCTGTCCGGTGGAGAGATAGATGGCACCGTTGGGGCGCTGGAGCGCCCGCCCGGCGGGGTCGAGCACCTCGGAACCGGCCACGAGGGCCTGGACCCAGGCGGTCGCCGGCTCGAGCACCTGCAGGCCGTGGCCGATGCTCCGCCCGGCGCCGCTGGTCGGTCCGGGATGGATCGGAAGGAGCACCAGCGCGCCGGGCTGGGCCTCCTGGTGCCAGGCGAGGATGGCGCTTACGGCGGCGCGATCGCGCACCAGCACCGCGTGGAGCCACTCGCCGAGGAGTCGTTCGGCCAGGTCGGCATCTTCCCGGCTGGTCGTGATGAAGTCGGACAGGGGACCGAGCACCGCGTCGCCGAACCGCTCGCGGGCGGCGAGCAGGGCAGAGGCCCCGGGGGCGAGACCCACGCGGTCGCGCTCGAGGTCGGCCAGCGCCTGACGGCGGGCACTCACCTGGGCCAACGTCTCCTCCGCCGAACGCTTGTCGGAACGCTCCAACGCCTCACGCCGACGCGCCTCAGCCACCTCGTGACGGGCGCTCTCCGCCCGCTGCGCGGCCTGGCGGGATTCCTGCGCGGCGCGCTCCGAGGCCTCGCCCGCCTCATCGCGGCGGTGTTCGACGCCCGCGAGTTCGTTCCGGAGCTGGGCTTGGCGCGTCTCCGCGTGCCCCGCCTGCTCCCGCAGCGCCTGCAGGTCACGCTCGAGCGCGCCCCGCTCTCCCTCGAGTGCGTGGAGCGTGGTGACGTGGCGCTGCACTTCTTCTTCGAGCTGACGGACCGCCTGCCGCGCCTGGGCCAGCTGGTCGCGGACGGTCTGCTCGGCGGCGGTGCGGGTGCCGAGTTCGCCCTGGATCCGGGCGTGTTCGGCGAGGGAGGCGCGGCGCTCTTCGGCCGCGGCCTCACGCTCGCGTCCGGCGGAGACGATCCGGGCCTCGAGCGCGTTCCGTTCTTCGCCGGCGCGGAGCTTCCGGTTGGCGGCGTTGGCGAGGCGTTCGGCCGCGAGCGCCAGGTCGCCGTCGAGGCGGCCGAGCTCCACCCGCACCGTGCCGAGGCGGCGGACGATCTCGGTCCGTTCGGCTTCGACGTGGGCGCGGGCGCGGGCCGCCTCCTCGCGCGCATGCTCCTGGCCGACGAGCGCTTCGCGCGCGGCCGGGAGGTCGCTGCCCAGCGCCTCGCGCCGGGTGGCGTGGTGCGCAAGGCGTTCCTCGATCCCGTCCAGCTGCCGGCGGGCGAGGGTGAGCTGCACCGAGAACTTCTCTTCCATCAGCTTGACGTGCCGTTCCGCCTTTCCCTTCTGCCGGGCGAGGGAGCGGATCTGGCTCTGGACCTCGGCGATGAGGTCTTCGACCCGCTGCAGGTCCAGGGCGGTCTCGTCGAGGCGGCGCTCGGTGCTGTGCTTGCGGTCGCGATAGAGCCCGATCCCCGCCGCTTCCTCGAACAACGAACGGCGCTCTTCGGCCCGATCGGAGAGGAGCCGGTCGATCGCCTTGGCCTCGATGACGACGCCGGCGTCCGACCCGAGGCCGGTGCCGCGGATCAGGTCCTGGATGTCGCGCAGGCGGACGGGGGACTTGTTGAGGAGGTAGTCCGACTGGCCGGAGCGGGAGAGGCGCCGGGTGATGACCACTTCCTTGTAGGAGATCGGGAGGTCGCCATCGGTGTTGTCGAGGAAGAGGGAGACTTCGGAGACGTTCACCGGCCGCCGTCCCGCCGAGCCCTGGAAGATCACGTCCTCCATCTTGCCGCCGCGGAGGAGGCGGGCCGACTGCTCGCCCAGCACCCAGCGCACCGCGTCCGAGACGTTCGACTTGCCGCACCCGTTGGGGCCCACGATGGCGGTGACGCCGTGGCCGAAGTCGAGCGTCACTGTGTCGGCGAACGACTTGAATCCCGAGAGCTCCAGCTTGGAGAGCTTCATCAGCGGGCCTCTGGCAGGTACAGGAAGTAGGGCTGGCCCAGGCGGGTACCGGCCGAGTCGGCCGCTTCGCGCGAGGGGTAGGGGCCGAGCACCACGCGATAGAACTCGTCCTGCCTCCGGGGACGCATCACCGAGGCGGGGAGGCCTTGCGACTTCATCTTGTTGGCGAGCTCCTCGGCCCACGCCGGGTTCTGCGAGGAACTGATCTGCACGTAGACGATGGTGCGATCACCGGTCGTCGCCTGCGGGGCGATGCTGTCGGGTTCGGCGACCGCACGCGCCTCCGAGCGCGGCGCCCAGTCGAGCACCTGCCAGAGATCGATTGCCCCTCCCTTGATCCGGCCCGACTGGGCGAATTCGGCATCGAAGAGGTCGTAGCTCACCACGTCGGCGCCTTCGCGCACGAGGAGCCAGCGTCCTGCCGCCAACGAGGGGAGGTCGCCGCGCCAGGTGGTGTTGAACGACCCGAGGAACTCGCTCTTCACCACGTCGAGCACCCAGACCGAGTCGCCCGCCGCCGGCCGGACCAGGAGGAAGCGACCGAGCGGATCGGCCCGGAGGTCGATGGCGGGGGCCGGGATCTCGATGGTGCCGAGGCGGCCGAGGCTGTAGCGGTCGTAGCGCTGGACCTCGTCGGCCCCTTCGGCGACGGCGTAGAGCCGGTGCCCGGAGGGGGAGAAGGTGAGGGCCGCAGGTTTCCCGCCGATGTCGAGGGAACGCCGGGGATGGGTCGCGGTCGGCTCGAAGAGTTCGACCTCGTCCCCCTTGGCGGCGGCGAGGAGGTCGCCCCAGCGGGTGTGGACCATCCCGGTGACCGGGAATTCCTCGCGCCGCGGGGCCTGGCCCTGGCGGATGATGACGAGTCCCGAATCGCCGGCGACGAGCGCGTAGACCTGGTCGGTCCCGGTGCCGATGAGGGCGACGGGGATGGCAGGGAGCTTCCCGGGGTAGGCCGTGGGGAGGCGGCCGCTGACGCTGGTGAGGGTCCGGTCCCGCGCGACGGCATAGATGGCGCCGTCAGGGCCCGCGTCGGCGACGGCGATGTCGGCCAGGAAGGGGCGGCTCCGACCCGACTCCAGGTCGAGGGCGACCACCCCATCCTTGGCATCGAGGGCGAATGCCTGCCGCTGGTCGATGTCCGCGCCGACCACCCGCTGGAGGGCGGGGGTGGCCCCGCGGGCCTCCCAGAGGGCCGTCTGGAGCGTGGGGAATCGGTAGAGGACGGGATTCCCGCCCGCCATCGGCCACCGCAGGAGCGAGATCGCCACGACTTGGCGCCCTTCGGCGTCGGGGATCTGCGGGGGGCCACCAGAGCCGCAGGCGGCGAGGCCGGCGATGAGGAGGAGGGAGCCGTGTCGTACGGGTGGGATCACGGCCCAAGTTTAGCGGATTGGGCAGGGCGGTTCAATAGAGCGGACAGTCGCACGGACGCACAGGCGCACGGGGAAGGGACAACGGACGACGAACGCCCGGCAGAGTGGGTCTACCGGGCGTCCGTCCGACCGTGCGTCCGCGCGACCGCGCGCCGTCAGCTCACCACGTGGGCCCGATCGACAGGGTCCAGTAGCCGCCGATCCCGTTCCGCTTCTGGGGGACGCTGTAGTCGCCCCGGAGGATCAGGAAGCCGAGGAGGTTGCCGCGGATCGAGAAGCCGATGGTCTGCAGCGGGGTGCGGAAGCGGACGATGTCATCGCCGGGGCTGCGCGACGACCTGACCACGGAATTGGTGTTCCACGCCACGCCGCCGTCCCAGAAGAAGGCCCCTTCGATCGGCGGGAAGCCGATCGGGAGGAAACCGAGCGAGGCGTTGAGCAGCGGGAAACGGAGCTCGGCGCTGGCGAGGCCGAGGGAGTTCCCGAGGAGCTGGTCGAGCTGGGCGCACGTGCCGGGGTCATTGATGGTAAGGCACTCGTGCCGGTAGTACGACCCTGCCGTGTGGCCGCGGAGGAGGTCGGTGGAGCCGAGGAAGAGCGGGGCCACCCGCGCATCGGCGTTGGTGCGGCCGATGAAGAGCCCGCGGGTCGCGAGGACGAACGGCCCGAAGAGGCGGTCGTACCGGCGGTAGTCGGCGCTGAATTGCGTGAGCTTCCAGTCGCCGAAGGAGTGAGAGACCTCGACCCGGCTGCGGCGGCCGACGAAGGGACCCACGTACCCGAAGATGGTGTTGTCGAAGGTGAGTGCCACCGACGGCCGCACGTAATCCGCGCCGGGCAGGTCGAGCACGTCCGACCTCTGGTCGGTCGCCTCGCCGGTGGCGGGGATGTAGTCCGTCCGGAACCGCCTGATCCCGTCGTCGAGATGGGTCGCCTGGACCCCGACCTCGACGCGGCGGAACCGGGTGAACGGATACGAGGCCTGGGCGAAGGCGCTCCGGAGCACGATCCGGCGGACGTCTTCGACGTACTGATTGAGCCCGTCCCCATTCGGATTGACCAGGATCTGGCTGCCGGCAAAGTAGAAGTAGGGCTGTTGCTGCAGCCCGAACACGTAGTTGATCCGGGTCCGCTGGGTGGCGTAGGCGGCCAGAACGCTCGCCTCGTCGAGGCGGCCGTTGACATAACCCGAGAAGATCAGGCTCCGGTCGCCGAGGAGGTCGCTCAGCACCACCGTGGTGCCACCGTAGACGCCGTTCCCGAAATTGTCCCGGGCGTAGCCGAGGGTCGGCGGTGCCACGTAGTCAGGGGTGAACTTGACCCGATAGCGCCGCTGGGTGAACTCGGCGGTGTCGGGGAGCGCGATGGTGTCGTTGGCGAGCATCTGCGTCACCGACACCGGGGCGCGGACACTCGAGTCCGCGGCGGGAGCGACCGCCGCGGTGCGGAAGCCGCGCTGTCCGCGATAGAAGCTGCCGCCGGTGGAGGCCGTCGAATCGGTGGCGGTCGAGTCGGTCCGGCGTGACGTGCTGTCGCTCGGGAGCGGCGCGCTCCGGACGGAGCGGGGGGTCGAGGCGGCGATGTTCCGCCCGCTCCGGTCGGGGGAGGTGACGTTCAGCGCGGCGAGCGTTGGCGGCCCGGCAGAGGTGTCGCGATAGGCCTCGTGCTTGAGGGAACGCGGATTGACCACCGAGTAGACGTCGAACTCGTTCTTCTGGTAGTAGACGAACGCCAGCCGGTCGACCTCACGGGCCCAGGAAAGGACCGGGGAGGTCGGGGTGATCCCCTGCACGCCGGTGAAAAGGTCGGTGAGCTGGTAGATGTCGCGGGCCGCGAGGTCGTACAGGTATACGTTGGCGACGCCGTTCCGGTCGGAGACGAACGCCAGCTGCGTCCCGTCGGGCGACCACTGGGGGCTCACGTTGCGGCCCCGCTCCATGTGGTCGAGGTCCACGACCTGGTCCGCCTGCAGGTCGTAGAGCGCGATCCGCGGCCCGCTGAACTGGAGCGTGGTGAAGTCGGTCCCGGGCCCGCGGTCGGTGACGAAGGCGAGGGTGCGCCCGTCCGGGGACCAGACCGGATTCAGGTCGGCGTACTTGTCGTGGGTGAGGCGGCGGAGCCCGGTCCCGTCGATGTTGACGATGAAGAGGTCGGAGAGCCCGCCGTCGAGCCCGCTGAAGGCGATCTGCTTCCCGTCGGGACTGAACGAGGGCGTGAGGACGCCGGCCAGCGGGATCTCGATCCGGCGCGCGATCCGGTTGCGCCGCACGTCGATGACGAGGAGGTCGTCCTTGGGACCGCGCTTGGCCGCGAGCGTGAGGAAGCGGCCGTCGGGGCTCCAGTTCACCGAGCTGTTGATGAACCGGTAGGTCTCGTAGTTGCTCGAGGCGGTGGTCTTGAGGAGGCGGCGCTGGACGCGGCCGGTGGTGCCGTCGGCCAGCCAGAGGTCGACGCTGTAGCCGCTCCGCTCGCTGAAGAAGGCGACCTGCGACCCATCGGGCGAGAGGGCGGGGGCGATGTTGTAGGTCCCGCCGTCGCGGTGCCGCGACAGCAGCTCAGTGCCGAAGTCGCGCGCCTTCTCCTTGTCCCGGATGGACGGGAGGAAATGGCGCTGGACGGCGTCGTGCCACTCCTGGGAGAGCTGCTCGCTGTTCATCCCGAGCGTGCGCCGGATGCTGCCGTCGAGGCCGCCGGCGAGCGTGCCCTTGAGCAGGGCGCCCACCGCCTCGTCGCCCCACCGCTCGCCGATGTAGGCGAGCAGTGCGTGGCCATAGCGGTAGGGGAAGATGTAGGGATCGAACGTCATCTGTTCGATCGTGGGGAGCTTCCCTTCGAGGGCCGCATCGCGCAGCCACATCGCGGTATTGGGATCGTTCGGCCCGATCGAGAGGTACTCGGCCATCCCTTCCACGAACCAGCCGGGCGGGTTGATCGCCACGAGGGCGCCGATGTTCCCGGCGCGGCCGCGGGCCCAGATGTCGTACTGGAACTGGTGCACCATCTCGTGCGTGAGCACGTGCTCGAAGTCGGCGTAGGAACCGGGGAAGGGGAGCACGTTCCGGTGCTTGTACGCATCGGTGACCCCTTCGACCCCCTCGCTCACGCCGCCGGGGACGGCGTTGGTCTGCGCGAAGTCGGAATGCGACGCGTAGAGGATGATCGGCTTCCGCTCGCGGAACTGGTGGTCCAGGATCCGCGACAGGCGCGTGTAGCTCCGCTCCGCCATCCGGGCGGCATCCAGCGCCGCTTGGCGTTCTTCCTCGTAGAAGTAGACGTCGAAGTGTTCGGTCTGGATGATCTTGAAGTCGAAGGTGCGGTACTGGACGCGGTTCTGTCCGAAGTACTGGGCGGCCAGGGGGCCAGTAGGCCGGAGGGCCAGGAGCCCGAGGCCGAGCAAGGCCCCCCGAGCGACCAATGCGACCGAGCGACAGTATGACCTCATGCACACCTCCACGGGGCGGCTATCCGGTCCGGAGCATCGGGGCATCGCCCCACAGCCGCTCCAGACGATAGAAGGCGCGCGCCTCCGGATGGAACAGATGGACCACGACATCCACGTAATCGAGCAGCACCCAGCGTCCCTGGGTCACCCCCTCGGCGTGATGCGGACGGTGCCCGAGCGGTTGCAGCGCCTTGGTCACGGCGTCGGCGAGGCCGCGCACGTGGGTATCCGAGGTACCGCTCGCGATCACGAACCAGTCCGTCGCGTCGGTCATGCCCCGGAGATCGAGCACCATGATCTCCTGGCCCTTCAATCCCGACAGTGCCTCGACGATGGCCGCCACCTCGGCGGGGAGCTTGCCGCTCATGGCACACTCCCGGGCACGCCATCTTCGACCTGCCAGAAGACCGCCCAGGCGCCCGGCCCCACGTGGGTGCCGAGGACTCCGGTGGCGAGGTTCACGATCACATCCTTGGGCCGGAAGGCCGCCACCAATGCGGTGCGCATCCGCTCCGCGAACTCGGGCGCCTCCGCATGGATGATCCCGAACCGGAGCGACTTGGGGCGGGGGGTGAGCGCCTTGTCCAGGAGCGAGAGCACCCGAGGCACCACGTTGTCCCGCCCCCGCACCCGGTCCACCGGGACGATCGCCCCGCGGGAATCGATGCCGAGGATCGGCTTCACGTCGAGCATCCCGGCGAGCCACGCCTTTCCCTTGCTCACACGCCCCGAGCGGAGGAGGTTGTCGAACCGGTCCACCGTGATGAAGCATCCCGAGCGGTCGCGGATCCGCACCAGTTCGGCGGCGATCTGGGTGGCGTTCCACCCCGACTCCGCGAGCTCGGTGGCCCGGAGGGCCAGCAGTCCCACACCCAAGGAAGCACTGCGGCTGTCGACCAGGTGGATCCCTTCGAGCCCCGCCACCTTCACCGCCGCCGCGCCCGACTGCAAGGTACCCGAGAGGGCACCGGAGAGGAGCACCGCCACCACTTCGTCCGCCACCATCTTGGCGTCCCGGAACGCCTGGATGAAATCGGCCGGGGTGGGCTGGGAGGTGGTCGGCAGGACCTTCGACTTGGCCATCAACCGGTAGAACTCCTCCGGCTTCAATTCCACCCGGTCGCGGTAGATCCGGTCGCCGAAGATCACCTGGAGCGGGACCAGCGCGATATGCTGGCGGTCGAGCACCGCATCGGGCAGGTCGGCCGAGCTGTCGGCGATGACCGCCACCGGTCGCTTGTCGCCGTGGGCCAGCTTGCGATGCTGGGCCCGCATATCCTCGGCCTTGGTGGATTCGATGCTGCCCCAGCGCGCTGCATAACTAAAGACGGCCTCGGGGGTATCGGTATGCACATGGACCTTGAGCAGCCCACCCGCGACCACGACGACGAGCGAACCCCCGAACTGCCGCATCGAGGCGCGGACCTCATTGGAGGGGGGAAGGTCCGCCCCCTTCACCAGCACCTCGGTGCAGTAATGGAAATCACGTTCGGCCGCGACCGCCGCGTGGGCCGCCGGGGTGAACTCGGCTTCGGTGGCAAAGGTGATGTCCTCCGCGGCCTTGATGGGATCACCGTTGATGTAGCGGAGGATCCCCTCGAACATCAGCACGAAGCCCTTGGCGCCGGCGTCGACCACCCCGGCCTCCTTCAGGACCGCGAGCAGTTCGGGCGTGCGGGCCAAGGAGGCCTCGCCCTCCTGCAGCAGGACGGTGATGAATTCGCGGACATCGTCGATGCCCTTGGCGAGGTGGATCGCGGCCTGCGCGGCCTCCCGGGCTACCGTAAGGATGGTGCCCTCCCGCGGTTCGTCGAGGGAGGTCTCCAAGTGGGCCGCACCGGCGGCCAGGCACTGCGCGAGCTCCTGGGTGTCGAGCGTGAGCCGCTCGCTACTCGCTTCGGCGAACCCGAGGAGGAAGTGGGCCAGCATCATCCCGGAGTTGCCCCGGGCGCCGAGGACGGCGCCGCGCGACATCGCCTGGACCGTCTCGGGAAGCGGCGCGTCGCCGAGCGCCCGGAGGGCGTCGGCGACGGAACGGAGGGTCAGCGAGAAATTGGTCCCGGTGTCGCCATCGGGGACCGGGAAGACGTTGATGCGGTTGATCTCTTCGCGCATGCCCCAGACCCAGTCGGACGCCGCGAAGAGCCCGCGCGCGAGGCGCGGGCCGTCGACGTAGCCCAGGCCGGGGCGTGGCATCAGGCGGGCTGGACCGTCACCCGGATGCGCGCCGTCACGTCGCCGTGGAGCTTGAGCGGCACCGTGTACTCGCCCACCGCCTTGATGGGGTGCTCGAGGTCGATGCGCCGCTTGTCCACCGCGTGTCCCATCTTGGCCAGCGCCTCGGCGATGTCGTGGCCGCCGATCGAGCCGAACAGCTTCCCCTCGTCCCCCGCCTTCGCGGTGATCACCACGGTCACCGCCCCGAGCTGGGCGGCGAAGGCCTCGGCCACACCCCGTTCGGCCGCGCGCCTGGTGTGCTGGGCCGCCTGTTCGGCGGCGATCCGCTTCTTGTTCCCCTCGGTCGCTTCGTAGGCGAGGTTCTTGGGGAAGAGGAAGTTCCGGGCATAGCCGGGCTTCACCTTGACGATCTGTCCCGCCTTGCCGAGCGAGGGGACGTCTTCACGCAGGATCACTTCCATCGATCAGTCTCCCGAGGCAGCCGCTGCGCGGCGCCGGAAATCGAGCCAGGTATCCGCGAGTCCGACCCCGAACAGGCCGGTGAACGCGAAGGGTGCCAGAAACAGAACCGCGGTGCCCGCCACCAGCAAGAGCGGCGCGGGCCAGCGAGCGACCGCCGTGGCGAGGACCGCCAGGCCGCGGGCGAAGTAGAGACCCCCGGCGACGACGAGGATATTGCCGGGCCAGAGGTCGCCGTGGGGCAGGTAGCCCGCCAGCTGCGCCACCGTCCCGCCGAGCCCGAGGGCCAGGAGCCAGACGAGGTGATCGCTGAAGCGGAATTCACGGAACGGCAGCGGCGGGATGCCCACCGGCGCCGCGGCGAGGATGTGGTACCAGCGCCAGGCGACCAGGAGCCCGCTCATCCCGGCCAGGACCATCACGCCGGGAAGGATCAGCGCGAATCCGGCGGCGGCATCGGCCGAGTCGGTCATCTGCTGGCGGTAGCCTGGGGCCGCGTCGCCGATCATTCGGTAGAGCGCCCAGAGTCCACGCTGGGCCTCGTCGACCACCGAGGACGGGGGGATGCGGAAGACGATGTACCATCCGAGCACCGCCGCCGCCGCGACCAGGCTGCCGCCGATGGCGCTGTCGACCGCCGGGCTCTCCTGGCCGTGCGCGTATACCGCAAAGAGGATGGAGGCGATGAGGGTCCACGCCTTGACCGTCTGGTCCGACAGCCCGCCGGGGACGATGAGCCACACGAGGGCGACCACCGCGGCGAGCCCTGTGAAGAGCCAGGGGAAGAAGCGGGTGGGCCGGGAGAGGAGGAGCAGCAGGGCGAGCGGGAGCAGCACCATCGCCGGGGCGAACAGGACGACGGCGCCCAACGAGAGCGCGGCCCCGAGAGTGACCCGGGGCCGCGCTGGCCGTGCAGTAGGTGCGGTCAGCTGCCCTGGCCCTTGATGTACGGGATCAGTGCGAGCTGACGCGCCCGCTTGATCGCCGTTCCGATCTGCCGCTGGTGGCGCGAACAGGCGCCGGAGAGCCGGGAGGGGAGGATCTTGCCGCGCTCGGTCAGGAACCGCGTCAGGGTCCGCTCATCCTTCCAGTCCACCACGCGAACGCCCGACTCACAGATCGCGCAGGTCTTGTTCTTGCCGCGCATCAGTCGTCGTCCTCTTCGGTGGTCTTCAGTGCGGTGGCCGGGACCGGCTGGGGGCCGTCATTGGCCACGACGAGGAAGCGGAGCACGCTCTCGTCGAGCTTGATGGCGCGCTCGAACTCGGGCAGCGCCGCGGTGTCGCACTCGAACTTGGCCACGACGTAGTAGCCGGTCTCGTGCTTCTTGATGGGATACGCGAGCGTGCGCTTCCCCCAGTGGTTCACCTGGGGTTCCTCGGCGCCTGCGATCTGGATCAGGGCGTGGAAACGAGCGAGTCGCTCATTGATGGGGGCCTCTTCGAGCACGGCATCGAAGATATAGACCACCTCGTACGGACGAGTCATCACACCTTCCTTTGGACTGGTGGCCCCGGCCCTGGTGTGGGGCCGAGGAGGAGGATTTGGACAGCGCGTAAACCTAGTCTGGGGGCGGAGTTAGTTCAAGTGGGCAGGGGAGGCCAGAGTAGCCGGGAGCTTCGAGCTAAGGGTTTGGGGCACAAACAGTTAGGCACCGACTCCAAGGCCGGACCAGTCGGCCGGCCAGTCGGAACGCCGGACGGTAGCCTTCACGCATCGTTCACACTCCTGGCACCGGCGGAGATAAGTTTACCCCTCACCTCACTTCCGGGAATCCCCGATGCCGTGGT
>JANLXK010000348.1:0-1337 GCA_031365045.1 Gemmatimonadota bacterium
CCGTCGCCCTCGTCATGGCGTCGGCCGCGGTCGTGACCATCGTTCTCACGCGGAAATACGCGCCCCGCATCTCGGGGAGCGTGCTCGTGCTCGTCGTCGGGACGGCAGCCGCCTTCGCCCTGCACCTGCCCGTCGAGACGATCGGCACGCGGTTCTGCGGTATCCCCGCGGGGCTGCCGCACTTCCAGATCCCCGCCTTGCGGCCCGACCTCGTCCCCGGCCTGCTCTCCTCGGTTTTGACCATCACGATGCTCGGGGCGATCGAGTCGCTGATGTCGGCCGTCGTCGCCGACCGGATGAGCGGGGACCGGCACAACCCGAACGTGGAGCTGATCGCTCAAGGCATCGCCAACGTCGCATCACCGATGTTCGGCGGTCTTCCGGCGACCGGCGCGATCGCCCGCACCGCGACGAATATCCGCACCGGGGCGAAAACGCCGGTGTCGGGGATGATCCACGCCGCGACGCTCCTTGCGATCGTCCTGTTCGCGGCGCCGCTCGCGAGCTTCATTCCGATGCCGATCCTTGCCGGCATCTTGATGATGACCGCCTACGGCATGGGGGAGTGGAAGCAGATCTCCGAGCTGTTGCGTCTGACCCGGCCGGAGATCGCCGTTTGGGCGATCACCTTCTCGCTCACGGTGTTCGCCGACTTGAGCGTCGCGGTCGAGGCCGGGATGATCCTCGCGGCCTTGTTGTTCATCCGGAGCGTGACCGCGACCACGACGGTCGCCAAGGTGACCACGGATTACGTCAAGGACGGATACGTCCACACGCTCCAGCACAAGGAGATCCCCGATTACGTCGCGATCTTCAGAGTCCACGGCCCGTTCCTGTTCGGGGCCACCGACAAGATCGACGAGATCACGGACGGAATCGACGAGCTGCCGCCGATCGTCATCGTGCGCCTGAGGAACATGACGGTGATCGACGCCACTGGGCTTCTCGCGTTTCAGGATCTGGCGGAGGCGCTGCAGGCGTCGGGGCGCACGCTGCTGTTTTGTGGAGCGCGCGAGCAGCCGCGGAAGCTGATGGACCAGGCGGGATTCGCTACGGTCGTCGGCCGCGAGAACATCTGCGACAACGTGCTCGAAGGATTGGCGCGCGCGAAGGTCGTCTACGAGGCGCCTCCGGCCAACTCCTGAAGCATGTCCTCGACCGCCTCGACCACGCGCGCCGCCGCCTCTTTGGTTCGACCCGGGAAGAGATGCGACGCCCCGTCGACCTCGTAGATCCTTCCCGCGGGACCGGCACGCTCGATGACCGCCTTGACCTCCTCGATCGACCCGAACTCGTCCTTCGTCCCTTGGACGACCGACAGCGGCCGGCCGAGCAAA
>JANLXK010000352.1:0-1329 GCA_031365045.1 Gemmatimonadota bacterium
ACCCGAACAAAATTTCGCACGTGATGGACTCCGACGCGGATGCGCAACCGCCGCGCAAGCTCACGCCGGCCTTTTACGGTTGCTACGACTGGCACTCTGCCGTGCACGGGTACTGGCTGCTCGTGCGTCTGACGCGTCTTCATCCCGACGCACCGTTTGCTGTCAAGGCGCGCGAGGCCTTGGCGACGAGCCTGACCGCCGAGAACATCGCCGTCGAAGTGACGTACCTCGGTCGCAAGGGTCGCGAGCCGTTCGAACGTCCTTACGGATTGGCCTGGCTGCTCGCGTTGTCGCAAGAGCTTCGCGAGTGGGACGACCCGCAGGCGCGGGCGTGGGCGGAGGCCTTGGCGCCGTTGGAGCGCGCCGCCGCCGCGCGGCTTCAAGATTGGATTCCGAAGCTCGCTTATCCCATCCGCGAAGGCGAACACAACCAGACCGCGTTCGCGTTCGGCCTGACCCTCGATTGGGCGAACGGAACGCACAACCGCGCGATGGAGGAATTGCTCGTGTCGCGAACGCGAGCGCTCTACCTCGCCGATCGCAGTTGCCCGATCGACTACGAGCCTTCAGGGCAGGACTTCCTGTCCCCGTGTCTCGCCGAGGCCGACCTGATGCGAAGGGTCTTGGCGCCGTCGGAGTTCGCGACGTGGCTCAAGACGTTTCTTCCTCGGGTCCCGCGCGACGGGACGGGCGACTGGCTCGCGGTGGGTCTCGTGACGGACCGCACCGACGGGAAGCTGGTCCACCTCGACGGGTTGAATCTCAGCCGGGCTTGGATGCTCGAAGGCATGGCGAGCGGGCTTCCGTCCACGGACCGTCGTCTTCCCGCCCTCCGCGCTGCCGCCGCGAAGCATCGCGTCGCGGGGCTCTCGGCGGTCACGGGGGACAACTACGCGGGCGGGCACTGGCTCGGGACGTTCGCGACCTATCTCCTAACGGGGCGTGGGATCGCTCCCGCGCGCTAGAAGCTCACAAAAGGAGTCCCCTCGTGTCATTGACCCCCGGAGATCGCCTCGGCCCCTACGAAATCGTCGCCAAGCTCGGCGAGGGCGGCATGGGCGAGGTCTATCGCGCGCGCGACACGCGGCTCAACCGCGTGGTCGCAGTCAAGGCGATGCACGAGTCGTTCGCGGGGCATCCCGAGCGCGTAGCGCGCTTCGAGCGCGAGGCGCAGCTGCTCGCGTCCATGAACCACCCGAACATCGCGGCGATTCACGGCGTCGAAGAATCTCAGGGGGCGACCTTCCTCGTCCTCGAGTTCGTCGACGGCCACTCGCTGTCGGAACTCCTGAAGGCCGGCGCGATGCCCGTGCCCGAGGCGATGGCTCT
>JANLXK010000356.1:0-2596 GCA_031365045.1 Gemmatimonadota bacterium
CTTCTGCTGCGCGCTGATGTGGCTTGCGGTGCGCGGTGCAGGGAAGGGGTGGCCCGCCTGGGGAGTGCTGCTCCTCTTCCTCGGCCTCACCACCGTGGACCTCCTCCGCGCCGATGAGCCGTTCGTACGGGCGGTGCCGTACGCGCAGTTCTTCCCCGACGATCCCTCGATCGAGAGCCTCAAGGCGCGGTTGGGACCCGGTGAACGGGTGCTGCCATCGGATTTCATCGTCCCGCAGGGGAAGCTCGCGACGTATGGTGTCCCCGAGGTCTTCGGCTATCATGGCAACGAGCCGAGGTGGTACGATGTCGCGACCCAACGGAATGTCCGGGACGCGGCTGCGATGCAGCCCGACGGCCGGGCGTACCACAGCTATCTCCTGCAGCTTATGACCAGCGGGCTTGGCCGGGCCCTCAGCGCCCGCATCGCGATCCTGCCGCCGACCACCATCCCGATCACCGGGTGGGAGCGGATCGCCGGTAACGACCAGATCTCGATGTACCGGAATATCAACGCCCTCCCGGGTGGCGCGGTCATTTCACAGATCGTCGTTGAACCGGACACGGCGAAGCTCCTGAACGCGCTTTGGGACCCCGGCATCGACGTGTCCGAGATCGCCTTCGTGGCCGAAGCGGTGCCGGGGCTCGGGGCCGGGGGCGGGAAGGGGACCTTCCAGTGGGTCAGCGAGGGGAGCGACAGCGTGGCTCTCGATGTGACCAACGATGGCCCGGCCCTCTTCCTGTTGAGCCGCACTTGGCATCCGTACTGGGAGGCGACGGTGGATGGCCAGGCGGCCCCGGTGATCCGGACCGACTATACGCTCAACGGTGTGGCGCTCCCGACTGCGGGGAAGCACCGGGTGATCTTCCGGTACCATTCGCCGGTGGTCGCCAAGGCTGAGCTGATCGCCGGAACGACCTGGATCTTCGTCGTTCTGGTCACGACGTGGACAGCAGTGATGGCCTTCCGTCGGAGGAATGCCGGTGGCTGAGCGCGCCCTCGTCTGCGTCCCGACCTATAACGAGGCGGACAACCTCCCCAAGATCGTTCCCTTGATCCTGGCCCAGGACCCACGGTTCGACGTGCTGGTCATCGACGACGGCTCGCCCGACGGCACCGGGAAGCTGGCCGACGCGATGGCTGCCGCCGAGCCGCGCGTCCACGTGCTGCATCGCCCGGCCAAGGAAGGGCTGGGAAAGGCGTACCTCGCCGGGTTCCGCTGGGCCCTCGCCCGGGACTACGCCTACATCTTCGAGATGGACGCGGACTTCAGCCACGACCCGAAGTACCTCACGGACTTTCTCACGGCCATCCCGAATGCGGACCTGGTGCTGGGGTCGCGGTACAAGACCGGCGTCAACGTCATCAACTGGCCGATGAGCCGGCTGCTGCTCTCGACCTTTGCCAACCGCTACGTCCGGTGGGTCACCTGGATGCCCCTGACCGACGCCACGGGGGGCTTCAAGTGCTTTCGCAGGTCGGTGCTCGAAGCGATCGACCTGGAGCAGGTGCGTTCCAACGGCTACGCCTTCCAGATCGAGATGAGCTTCCGGGCGTGGCGGAAGAAGTTCCGGCTGCAGGAGATCTCGATCGTCTTCGTCGACCGGATCGAGGGGCAGAGCAAGATGAACAAGAAGATCGTGCGGGAGGCGATCTGGATGGTGCCGTGGCTCCGGATCTCCGCCCTGCTGGGGCGACTGTGAGCGCCGCGTCGGGGACCGTCTTCCACAAGATGACCGGCTCGGGCAATGACTTCATCATGCTCGACGGCCGGATGGCGCGGGCGGAGGAGTGGCCAGCCGAGCGGATCAAGGCGGTCTGCGACCGGCGGTTCGGGGTGGGGGCCGACGGCTTCCTGGTGCTCGTGCCCGAAGGGCCGGCGGCGGTCCGGATGGTCTTCTTCAACTCCGACGGGTCGCGGGCCCCGATGTGCGGCAACGCGGCGCTCTGCAGCACCCGGCTCAGCTACCGGTTGGGGATGGCCCCGGCCGAGATGACCTTGGTGACCGACAGCGGCGCCTTCCCGACCCGCTCGCTCGATGGCGTCATGGCGGAGCTCAACCTCCCCGACTTCGACCCGCCGAGGCAGATGGAGATCCCCCTGGAGCAGGGGGAGGAGTCGATCTGGTTCGCCCATTCCGGAGGCCCGCCCCACGCTGTGGTGGTGGTCGAGGATATCGAGACCGTGGCCGTCCTCCGGCGCGGGCGCGAGCTCCGGTTCCACTCGGCCTTCGGCCCGAAGGGTGCCAACATCAACTTCGTCCAGGACCCCCGGAGCCGTCCGGCCGGAGGGAAGGGCCCGCTCCCGATGCGGACCTATGAGCGTGGCGTCGAGGACGAGACCCTGGCCTGCGGGACCGGTGCCGTCGGCTGCGCCGTCGCCCTCGCCCAGCTCGGCCTCCTCAAGCTCCCAGCCGATCTCCTGTCTCGCGGGGGGTTCCCCCTGGCCATCAGGGCCACCCTGACGAAGGAAAAGGTCCGGGGGGTCTGGCTGGCGGGGGAGGGGCGGGTGATCGCCCGGGGGGTGCTGGAGTAGGAGTTGGGAGTTAGGAGGGGTGTCGTGCCGGGTCCCGTGCTCGCCGGTGCGGATCCTTCA
>JANLXK010000315.1:0-1197 GCA_031365045.1 Gemmatimonadota bacterium
GGGGGCGAGAGGGGACCGCCCGTCGGAGGCGGCGTTCCGATTGCTGCGCCGCACCGGCCGGTTCGCGTCGGACGATGAGAACTTGGCCATCGTGCGCTTCGGCCTGCGCACGGTGTTCGCGGACGAAGCCGTCCTCGCCGCGGAAGCGGCCGCCGCAGCCGGCTTCGACCGGGCCGGCCGCCGCGACCTGACCACGCGAACGACGCTGACGATCGATGACGAGGCGACCCGCGAGGTCGACGACGCCCTCTCGATCGACGACCGCGACAACGGCTTCGTCGAGGTGGGAGTCCACATCGCCGATCCGTGCGCGTTCATCGCCCCGGGGGATCCTCTCGACGTCGAGGCGAGGACGCGGGGCACGACCTACTACTTCCCCGAGCGGAAGCTCCTGATGCTCCCCGCCGTGCTTTCGGAGGGGGCTGCGAGTCTGGTCGCCGGGGAGGACAGGCCCGCGTTGAGCTTCCTCGTCACCCTCGATGCGGAGGGTCGGGTCGCGGGCACGGAAGTCGTCCGCTCGATCATTCGGGTCGCCGCGCGTCTGGGCTACGACGAGGTCGACGCCACGCTCCGGTCGGGGACGGGACCCCATGGGGACGTTTTGACCCGTCTCGCGGCCGTGGCCGCTCGCCGCGAGGCCGTCCGGCGCGCCAACGGTGCGATCGCGCTTCGGACGCCCGAAACGGAAATCCGGGTCGCGGCGGACGGATCGCTCACGCTGAAGCAGAGGGATCCGGACACGCCCGCGCAGCGTCTCGTGTCGGAGGCGATGATCCTGGCCGGAGAGGTCGCCGCGGCCTGGTTCGATTCCCGGCGCGTGCCCGCGATCTTCAGGCGGCAATCCGCCCCCGACGGGCGCCTCCCCGAGGCCGACCCGTCTCAGCCCGCCGCGGTCCACATCCGCGCCGTACGCCGCCTCTTGAAGCGCGGGGAGGCAGGCCTACGGCCGGGGACCCACCACGCCCTGGGCCTTCCGGCCTACACCCAGGTGACCTCGCCGCTGCGCCGTTACCAGGACCTCTCCATGCACCGGCAGATCGTCGCGGTGCTCGCCGGAAGGCCGCCGGAATACGACGCGGCCGCGATGCAGGTCATCCTCGCGGCGACCGAGCGCGCCGAGAGCGAGGGGCGGCGGGCCGAGCGGGCGATGGACCGCTACTGGATGCTGCGCTGGCTCGAGCGGTCGGTCGGAGGCAC
>JANLXK010000388.1:0-8680 GCA_031365045.1 Gemmatimonadota bacterium
GTCCAGCGCCTTGCTCCGGAGGTGCGAGGCCACTTCGGCCACCCGCGCCTCGTCGGCCGGCGATGCCTTCGCGGCCTGCCCAGCGATCTCGGCGTTGACGCGGCCGTCGATCTTCGAGGTCACGGCGGACTGCTGTGCGGCCTGGCGGGCTTCCGCCTCGGCGACTTTGACATCTGTCATGATCCCTCCCCGAAGTGATCCACTTTCCAGCCTGCATCTTCGCCCCGATGACCCCTCCAGCACTATCGCTCGGACGTACTAGTCCACCTGAGTCACGCTAAAGCGTGGCTGCGGGTGAGGGAGGTCACCCCTGGCGGGGTCAGGCGGCCATCTTGCGGCACGCTTCAGCGCATTTGCGGCATGCCTCTGCGCACGCCTTGCAATGCGCCATGTCATGGGCGCCACATTCCTTGGCGCACCAGTCACAGATCTCCGCGCAGAGCTTGCAGAGTTGCTTCGCGAACGGGCTGTGGCGGGCCATCGCGTCGGCGCAGAGCCGGCAGAGCGCCGCGCACTCGATGCAGCAGGACGGACAGGCATTGGGGCTCGCCTTGCCCGCCATATGGGCAAAGCAATGACCGCACGCCGTCGCACACTCGTTGCACGCGGCGATGCACTCCTTGGCCTTCTGGTCGAGATGTTCACTCATGCGCGTGCCTCGGTCGGTGAAGGATCACTTCTTCTGCTGCACCATTCGGACGATCGCCAGCACCAGGAAGACGACCAGGACCACCGTGAGCGTCGTCCAGAGCGCGTTCCCTCCCATGTAGCTGTTCATGTCGTGGGGCATCGGGACCTCCCATCGGGAAGAAGGACTGCTCCTCCACCATCGCTCGAATGCCCCGACGGCACCATCGCTCGTTGGGCCTAGTGCCGCCCAAAAGCGCGCTATCTTCTCACTACCCTTCCCTTCATACGGAGCCCTGGACGATGACGCAGCTCGAGCTGGCCGTCGCGGTGCCTCACCGCCGCGGTCCACTTCTGGGAGGGGGTCACCCGGTGAGCCGGCGAGAGGCTGCGCTGGTCTTTGCGCTCGCGCTGGCCGCGTCCCCGCTCCCTGCCCAGGTCGGCCAGGTCCCCTTCACTGGGGCCGACTCCGCCCTGGTCGGCCGCATCCTCCTGGCCGAGGATCGGCGCGACTCGAGCGCGACGGCGCTGGCCGAGGGGATGCGGCACGCCGATCCCCGGGTCCAGCTCCTCGCCCGCCGGGCCTGGGACCGGATCCGCGACTCCCTCTTCACCACGCGGGATTCCTTCCCTCAGCTCGCGCCGCCGCCGGTCTGGCCGGAGCCAGAATGGAAGCCGCGCTACCGCGCGCTCACGCCCCGGGCAGACTGCGCCGCGGTGCGAGCCGGCGTCACCGATAGCAGCTGGATCGTGCGGCTCCGCGCCGCGGACGTGGCACCCCGCACCTGCGCCGACGACGACTCCCTCGACACGATCCTCCGGCGCTGGGTCGTCGCGCTCCCGCCAGCGGGCCGCCCCCGCCGCACCGGCGAGATCACCTGGCACCCCGCCGCACACGCCATCCTGGCGCTCGCTCGGCTCCGCCCCGCCGAGGGGCACGCGCTGATCGGCCCGCTGGCACGGCACCCGACCTGGCAGGTGCGGGTCTACGCCGCCCGGGCCGCGGGGGTCCTGCAGGACAGCGTCCGGCTGCGGCGCCTCGCCACGGACCCGGACGACAACGTGAGGGGAGCGGCCATCGAGGCGCTCCGCGCGCTCACCGGCCACGCAGACGACCAGCTCTACCTCGGCGCGCTCCGCGCTCACGGGGCTCAGGCGGTGCGCGCAGCAGCGATCGCCCTCAAGGGGTCACCCGACCCCCAGGTGGCCCCCGCGGCACTTGCGGCGTTCCATAGATGGGTGCGACGCGACATTGCCTCCGCCCGCGATGCTCGGCTCGCGCTGCTGGAAGTTGCCGGCCGCTCCGCCACCGAGGACCAGCCTCCCCGCGAGAAGCACACCCTTCCCCGCGGCGCCATCCTCCTCGCCCTCGCTGCCGATGTCCGGCTCCGCGTGTCTATGGAGGGGGGTGCCTCCTTCGTGGTCCGCCTCCGCGGCGATGTCGCCCCCATCATGGCGGCCCGCATCCTCGAACTGGCGCGCCACCGCTACTACGACGGCCTGGTCTGGCAGCGGGTCGAACCCGACTTCGTGATCCAGGGGGGCGGCCCCGGTGCCAGCGAGTACGTCGGCGCCGCGCGGTTCCTCCGCGACGAACTCGGCACGATCCCCCACCCGCGCGGCACCGTGGGGATGAGCACCCGCGGGCACGACACCGGAGATGCCCAGTGGTTCGTGAACCTGAAGGACAATCCGCGGTTGGGGCGGGACTATACGGTGTTCGGGGAGATCGTCGAAGGGATGGAGATCGTGGATAGGATAATGGAGGGGGACCGGATCGCGACGATCCGCGAGGTGCGCCCGTAGGAGTGTCGAGGGGCGCGTGCAAGTGGCGAGTGGGCGAGCAAGCGGCGAGCGCGAAAGGAGCCTCATCGCTTGTCGCTTTTCCCCCGCTCGTCCCTGGCACTCCGGGTAGGATGGACTAGCCCAACGAATCCGTACTTCCTACCTTTACCCTGATTACTGGCCCCTCGTCCAATCGGCAGGACAGCGGACTTTGGATCCGCGAATGGTGGTTCGAACCCACCGGGGCCAATGCAGGTCGCAGTGCACAGACGCTCGAGACGCTCAGGGGACCCCCACCAGATCGGGATCCCCTGAGCGTCTTCACCATCTGTGGGGCGTCGCGTGTACCACAAGGAGTCATCCTGAGCACAGCGAAGGATCTTGCCCGCGTTGCCCGGTCGCCCAATTCACGGCGACCGAGCGTGGCATGGTAGATCCTTCGCTCCGCTCAGGATGACCCCGTGCGGCTTGACGCTCCCTGTGCGCCTGAGCGCCCGTGCGCCCGTCTGCCTAGTACGTGAGCGCGATCTCCGCCCTGGTATAGATGTACCGCCCGTTGAACCCGAACGGGCTCGCCGCGGCCCAGGGGAAGATCCCGAAGCTGTTGTTGGCGTCCGCCTTGTCGGGATAGACGTCGAACAGGTTCCGGATCCCGATCGAGAGGTTCATCTGGTCGAACTGGAACCCGGTCTCGACATCCGTGAGCGTCTTGCCGCCGTAGGTGTGCCGGCAGGCGTCGCAATACCCCGGCTGGGCCGACGCGAAGCCGCCGTAGTACGACGCGCGCGCCAGCGAGTGCCACCGGGACCGGGTGTACTGCCCGGTAAAGGTGCTGCGCCAGTCGGGGCGTTCATCTTCGGTCGCGATCGCGGTCACGGTGTCGATCAACCCGGTCTCGGCCGAATTGGCCAGCACCGCCGGGAGCCCGCGGACCCGCTCGATCTTGTTCTTGGTGTAATTGACCGCGGCGCTGAAGTTCCACGAGCCGTTGGCCATCGGCACCCGCCAATCGGCGGTCAGGTCGATGCCGTTGGTCCTGGTGTCCATCCCGTTGGTGAAGTACTGCACCCCGCCGACCTTGTTGAAGCCTCCGCCAGCCAGGATGGCCAACGACGTGTCGTCGTCGAATGTCGCACCCAGCAGGATCCGGTCCTTGATCTTGATGTAGAAGAGGTCGGCCGTGAAGGTCAGGTTGGTCTGCGGCGTCCAGGCGAATCCGCCGCTCAGGTTGACCGACGTCTCCGGCTTGAGCGCCTGGGCGCCGAGCAGTTGCGACGCCGGATGGTCCACCGGATAGATCCCGATGTCCACGGCGATCGGATAGCCGCTGTCCACGTTGAAGATGAAGTTGGTCGTCACCTTGCTGAAGTGGATCTGGCTCAACCCCGGCGCCCGGAACCCGGTGCTCGCCGCGCCGCGCAGGACGAACGGCCGCACTGGCTGCCACCGGAGCGCCACCTTCCCCGACACCTTCCCGCCGAAGTCGCTGTAGTTCTCGTACCGTGCCGCCACGTTGGCGAGCACGCTCGGGCTCAGGTTGGTCTCGGCGTCACCATAGAAGCCGATGTTGGTGCGGTGCGAGTCCGAGGCGTCGCTCGGGTTGAACCCCGCGAAGACCTGCGACCCACCCGGAGCGTCGAGGCTGTCGCGGTTCAGGTGCCCACCAGCGATGTAGCTGGCCGGTTCACCCGCCACGATCTGGTACCCCTCCCGCCGCCACGCCACCCCGAACGCCAGGTGCACCGGTGCGGGGAGCCCGATCGTCACCGAGCGGGAAGCGTTACCCGCCAGGATCAGCTCGTTGCGCGCCACGGTCCCGGCATCGAACGAGGTCTGGTTCGGGATCCCCGGGTCGTCGCCATTCCCCAGGATCCCGTCATCCCCCGGCGCGCAGGCGGTGTCGAGGCAGGGCCCGAGCGAGACGTTCAGCGTATTCTCGAGGTTGTAGATGAAGTCATTGTGGCCATACGTGCCGCCCAGGTCGAGCGCCCAGCCGCCCGTCGCTCCGCGCCACCCGCCGGTCGCACTGTAGTCGGTCACGTCGGGGTGGAACTCAGGGAGAAAGCCGAGCGGATAGATCTCGGCCCAGTTCCGGTCGGCGTCGCCGTAGCGGCGGTAGCCGTTGCCGGTGCCGCGGCGGAAGCTGTAGTCGCCGAAGGCGTAGAGCTCGCTCCCGGCGTTGTTGAGTGGCAGCCGGAAGTTGGCCAGCGTCATCACGTCCTTTTCCTCGCCATCGCCCCAGTGGTGATTGGGCTGGGGGGTGCCGTTCCGCTTGAGCACCACCTGCCCGTCCGCGTTGATCGAGTCCGCGATCCCGGTGCAGCAGGTCTCGTACGGGTCGGCCCAGGCCCGGTTGGTCGGCTGGCGATCACGGAACTCGGCGAAGAGCGCGAGCGAACCCTTGCCGAGCCCGAGCCCCCACCCGGCGTTCACGTCCACGGCGGAGCCGTCGTCCGGGAAGGGCCCGGTGATGTACCGGCCGGCGTCGGCCGTGAGGAACGGGGAGAAGACCCCGTCCCGGGTCACGATGTTCACCACCCCGGCGATGGCATCGGAGCCGTATTGGGCCGAGGCGCCGTCCCGCAGGACCTCCATCCGGTCGATCGCTCCGGCCGGGATGGCGTTCAGGTCCACGCCGCTCGACCCGGCCGGCATGCCGTAGGCGAAGTTGTTGACCAGCGCCGTCTGGTGGCGCCGCCACCCGTTCAGGAGCACCAGGGACTGGTCGGGGCTCAGGCCGCGCAGCGTGAACGGCCGCACGATGTCGTTGGCGTCGGTGACGGTCTGCCGTGGGAAGTTGACCGACGGAGCGAGCGACTGGAGGATCTCGGAGGTCTCGGACGACCCCTGGGCCCTGATGTCCTCGGAGGTGAAGACGTCCACCGGCACCGCCAGCTCATCGGCGGCGGTGTGGCGGGCGCGGGAGCCGATGACCGTGAGGCTCGACACCTCGATCGGGATACGACCAAGCGTGATCGTCACGTCCACGGCGTCCCCCGGGGCCATCGTCACGGTGGCCGCCCCGGAGGTGAAGCCGATCCCCCGGGCGCGGAGGACCCGGGAGCCGTTGGCGACCCCCCGGAACTCGAACTTCCCGTCCCCCCGGGTCACGGCCCGGCGAGGGGTCCCCTCCAGAGAGATCTGGATCCCGGCCAGGGGGACCCCGGCACTGTCGGTGGCCACCCCCCGGATGACCCCACCCTGGGCCTGGGCCCCGGTCGGGAGGAGAAGGACGCAGAGGAACGCGAGGACGGCGCCGAACAGGCGACGGGACATAAGGGAGGCTCCGGCTGGGAGGGGTAGAATGCAGGGATGCTTAGGAAAGCTCCACCTCTCCGGGGCCGCGTCAAGGGGCCGGAGGACCCCCTTTGAGCGCCGCGAGCGCCGCGAGCGCCTTTGGTCCTCCCAGTTGACCTAACCCCAATCCACGGTTTATTTTGCGGGGCTAAGGTATGAGCGAACTCTCCCTGTCCCGCAGCCAGATACTGCTCCTCAGCGGGTCCGCCAACCGGGCCCTGGCCGAGGAGGTAGCGCAGCATCTGGGACAGCCGCTCTGCAAGGTGACGAGCAAGCGGTTCGCCGACGGCGAGATCTTCGTCAAGATCGACGAGAATGTGCGCGGGCGGGATGTCTACATCATCCAGCCCACCAACCCGCCGGCCGAGAACCTGATCGAGCTGTTGCTCCTGATGGATGCGGCCAAGCGGGCCAGCGCCGCCCGGGTCACCGCCGTCATCCCCTACTTCGGGTATGCCCGGCAGGATCGGAAGGACCAGCCCCGGGTGGCGATCTCGGCCAAGCTGATGGCGAACATGGTCTCGATGGCGGGTGCGGATCGCGTCCTCGCGATCGACTTCCATCAGCACCAGTTGCAGGGATTCTTCGACCTGCCGGTGGATCACCTGTACGCGGCGCCGGTGTTCACCAACCACTACCGCCAGAAGTCGCTCCGCGACCTGGTGATCGTGGCCCCGGACGTCGTCTCGGCCAAGATGGCCCGCGGGTTCGCGAAGCGGCTCAACGCCAGCATCGCGATCATCGACAAGCGCCGGCCGTCGGCCAACGTGGCCGAGGTGGTGAACGTGGTCGGTGAAGTGTCCGGAAAGGACTGCATCATCCCGGACGACATGATCGACACCGGCGGCACGATGGCCGAGGCGGTCCACGCGTTGAAGCGCCTCGGCGCCGAAGATATCTACGTCTGCGCCACCCACGCCCTGCTGTCGGGGCCGGCGGTGGACCGGTTGATGGCCTCGCCGGTGAAGGAAGTGGCAGTGACCAACACGATCGCCCTGCCGCCCGAGCGGCACTTCGATCGGCTCAAGGTGCTCAGCATTGCGGGGCTCCTGGCCAAGGCGATCGGCTACACGCACAGCGACCAGTCCGTCAGTTCGCTGTTCGATTGACCCAGAAGAGAAGGATCAGGATCATGGCGAACAAGCATCTGCTGGCGGCCGAGAGCCGCACTTCCAAGGGCAAGGGCGCCGCGCGCTCGGCCCGGCGCGACGGCCGTGTCCCCGCCGTCATCTACGGGCATCACCGTGAGGCGGCCTCGCTCACCGTCGATGCGGCGGCGCTCTACCGCCTCCTCACCGTGGAGAAGGCCTCCCGCGCCCTGCTCGACGTCGCGGTGGACGGCAAGGCCCCGGTCAAGGCGCTGATCCGCGAGATCCAGCGCGATCCCGTGCGGTGGCAGGACATCGTGCACCTCGACCTGTACGAGGTGAACGCCAACGAGAAGATCACCGTCAAGGTCCCGGTGCACCTCATCGGCACGGCCGAGGGCGTGCGCAACGGGGGCGGCATCCTGGAGCACCCGGTCCGTGAACTGACGGTCAAGCTCTTCCCCGCCGACATCCCGGAGCACTTCGAGGTCGACGTGACCGCGCTCGCCATCGGCAAGTCGATCCACGTGAGCGAGCTCTCGATCCCCAAGGCCGAGATCCTCGACGATGGCGCGCTGGTCGTCGCCGCCGTGGTCGCGCCGCGGGTCGAAGAGGTCGTGGTCCCGGCCGCCGATGCGGTCGCGGTGGCCGAGCCCGAGGTCATCAAGAAGGGCAAGGACGAGGAAGGCGAAGCCGAGGCAGCGCCGGCGCCCAAGAAGGGTTGATCCGTGCGGGCCATCGTGGGGCTCGGGAACCCGGGCTCGGAATACGATGGCACGCGCCACAACGCGGGCTTCTGGCTGGCCGACCACCTGGTCCAGCGCTGGGGGTTCGGGGCGTTCAAGCGGGGCACGCAGGCCCGCAACACCGCTGGCCGCCGGCAGGGCGAGGAAGTCATCCTCCTCAAGCCGTGGACGTACATGAATCGGAGCGGGGCCGCCCTGGCCCCGCTTCGTTCCATTCCGGGGTTCGACCCCGTGAAGGACCTCCTCGTCCTGGTGGACGACTTCCACCTCGACGTCGGGCGCTTCCGGCTCCGTCCCGGCGGCTCGGCCGGCGGGCACAACGGCCTCAAGAGCATCGAGGGAACGCTCCGCTCGCAGGAATACGCCCGGCTCCGCATCGGGGTGGGTCCCCTGCCCCCCGGCATCGATGAGACCGCCGACTTTGTGCTCGACCCCTTCACCCGCGACGAGCGCGCACTCGTCGCCGGCCTCCTCGACCCGATGGCCGAGGCGGTGGAAGTGTGGATCGCCGAGGGGATCGAAGCGGCGATGAATCGGTTCAACAAGTAGGGTCGCGGGTCGCGGAAGGCTGGCTGGCCCACTTAGGATCGCAACCCGCGTTGCAGGGCCAGAATGAGCTTGGATACGGCATCGACTCGGGCGGTGAGTGCGGCGCCGACCTCGTCACTGAAGTAGCCAAGCCGGACGGCGACCTGGACGAGGCACTCGACCTCGCTCGACGAGCCTCGGGCGATCCGAAGGAATCGGATGAAATCGGGGTCGGTGCCTTTACCCGTCCCCTCGGCGATATTTGCGGCCACCGACACCGAAGCTCGACGCATCTGACTCTGGAGCCCGAAGCGTTCCGACGCGGGTAGACCGGCGCTGGACCGATAGATCTCCGTGATCAGCTCCATCGATTCTCGCCACGCTGCAAGTTTCTTGAAGTCACCCATGGCAGATGGTACCACCGACCGGCCCGCGGAGCGTCACCAAAATGCAGTCCCTTTGGAGCAAGAGTATGCCCACCACCGGACCCGCGACCCGCGACCCGCGACCCTCATGCTGAGACTCGGCATCGTCGGTCTACCCAACGTCGGTAAATCGACCCTCTTCAATGCCCTGACCCAAGCGGGCGCGCTGGTCGCGAACTACCCC
>JANLXK010000394.1:0-9656 GCA_031365045.1 Gemmatimonadota bacterium
TCCCCTTCCAGCCCAGGTTCCCGCCCCCCCGACAGGAAGACCTCGACCCCCGGCATCCGGCGCAGCTGCTGGTACAAGGGCAGAAAGCAGACGAAATGCACCGGGGCGTAGCCTGCGAAGAGAATCCGCCGAGGCGCCCTCCGGCGCCCCCGGGGCGTCACTGGCCGCTCCCGGCGGCGCGGTGTCCGCGCCAGCAGGCGCAGCTCAGCCCCACCGAGAGCTGGGTCTTGGAATAGTCACCGATCTCGCCGGTGGCGGCGGGATCAAGGTCGCGTGAAAGGACCTGCTTCCCAAAGTCCACACCGGTCTTGAGGCGGAGCGTGTGGCTCAGGCGGTTCGCCAACGACACGCCGAATTCGTTGCGCTTGTCGCGGCGGCCATTGTTCGTGACATCGTATGTTTCCGTCGAGGAGAAGGTCCTCCACCGGTGGGCGAACTCGAAGTGCAGATCCGCCTTCTTGCCCATCGGGAACCCGACCACGACCGCGAGCCCCTGTTCGGTGCGCGACCGGTCCACCGGCGTGACGAAGCGTACATTGAGGTCGACCATGTCGGCGTCCGCGTTGAAGTCCTGCTGGAAGTCCGGCTCGTTGAGCAGGACGACCCTGTTCATCACCGGCGCGGTGAGGCTCGCAATTTCATACCGGAGGTCGATCTCGAGCCCCGTGCCGCGGTCGAACTGGAGGCTGAGCGTGCCGGTGGGCCCGTTCAGGTTGCGATCCTCGTGTGGCGCCTCGAATCGGCGCACGCTGTACCCGGCGCCCGCGAGCAGCCAGAGCCCCGCCGACTTGGCCACCCTGAGCCGGTAGTCCCCGCTCACATCCCAGCCCGACGACTTCCCCGCCGCGTAGACCCGCTCGCTGGTGGAGATCACCCCGTCGGCATTCGCGTCGACGGCATCGGAGAGATAGTTGCGGGTGAACGCGCTCGGAGACGCGCTCGCGCCGAGGCGGAACCTTGACTGGTGCGGCAGGTCCTGCTGGAGATCAAGGCCGAATTCCAGGTTGCTGCGGGCGGTATTGCGGAAGTTCCGCGCATACGCCAGCGAAGGCTCGATGGCCAGCGCGCGGCCGGTCATCCCCACCCCCCGCATCGCCAGTCCAAGTGCGACCGTGGCGATCATGTCCGTGGCGCTCACCATGTCCTTGAAGCGGCCATTGGCGATCTGGCCGGCGGAAGGCGCGGCGATATCGACGATCTTCAGCGGGGAGAGCAGGAAAACGTTGTTGTCGCTCTCGAGCTTTGCCCCAAGATTGAGGGTGGGGCGCCAGCCCCTGTGCGCCGCTTCCGCGGCCTGCGCATGGACCGCTGTCAGGGGAGCGATGCCGCAGAGGATAAGAAGCACGGGATCGAGCATGCGCATGAGCGGGCGACCTCTGGAAGAAGTGGGTAGGTTAGAGCAACGACGTTCATGGCCTGACTCCCATGTCCCGTCGCCTCTCCCTTCCAACATGGGTCATCCTCCCGCGCTCCGCCAGTGGTCCGTCGTGACACGGAGCTTGTTTGGTGAGGCATCTCGCGCGCGATCCGTGATGCAGGACACGAAGAAGGCGAGCCGAGCGCGTAAAGCGCCCGGCTCGTCCTGTCCTCTCCGTATCGAGCTACTCGTACCGCAGCGCCGTGATCGGGTCCATGTTCGCAGCCCGGCGGGCGGGGAGGAGACCGAAGATCAGTCCCACGGCGCCGCTGAAGAAGAACGAGACCGCGATCGCCATCGGCGAGACGAGGGTGTTCCAATTGAATTTCCACGACAATATCAGCGCCGAGCCGGTGCCGAGGAGGATGCCCACGATCCCGCCGGCAAGACAGAGTACCAGTGCCTCGACCAGGAACTGCATCAGGATGACCCGCTTGGTGGCGCCGAGGGCCTTCCGGATGCCGATCTCCCTGGTCCGTTCGGTGACCGAGACGAGCATGATGTTCATGATCCCGATCCCGCCCACCACCAAGCTCACCGCGGCGATGCTCGCGAGCAGGACGGTGAAGACCTGCGTGGCCTGCTGCTGGGTGGCCAGGATGTCCCGCTGATTGCGGATCATGAAATCGTTGTCCCCGCCCGGGCGGACCTTGTGCTCCCGCCGCAGGATCCGCTCGATGTCGACCATCCCCTGTTCGAGCGGGACGCCGTCGGCCACCTGCACCGACACGCTCCGTACCCGGTCGGTGCCGAAGACGCGATAGCGCGCCGTGTTGAGCGGGATCAGGAGCTGCTCGTCGGGGTTCTGCCACGAGCCGGCCGCGCCCTTCTCGGAGAGCACGCCGATCACCTCGAACGGGATCCCCTTCACCCAGATCGTCTGGTGGATGAGCGCCGCCGGATTGACGTTGAGCATCTGCGGCACCGACGCGCCTACCAGCACGTAGCGTTGGCGGGCCTCGTCGTCGCCGACGGTGAACATCCGGCCGTAGGGGATGGTGTAGTTCTTGACCGTGGTGTAGCTGGGGGTCGAGCCCACCACCGCGAGGTTCAGGTTGGCGGTGCCGTACTTCACGGTGACGTTCTGCTGCATTTCGGGGACGACGGCCTTGAGGAGCTTGCCGTCGCGCGCGAGTGCCTGGGCGTCGTCCACGGTCATCGAGACCCGCACGTCCGACGCGCGCCCGCCCATGAACATCTGGCCCGGGAAAACGCTGAGGAGGTTGGCGCCCAGCAGGTTGATCCGGTCCTCGACCGCCTTCTGGGCGCCCGACCCGAGCGCCACCATCGTGATGACCGCCGCCACGCCGATGACGATGCCGAGCATCGTGAGCATGGAGCGGAGCTTGTTGGCGCGGACCGACTGGAACGCGACCGCAATGATCTCGGTGAGAGGCATCAGGGCCTCCCGGTCCGGGCGGCGCCGGCGGCCGGCGCCGTGGGAGTCGGTGCCTTGGTCATCCCCGGCACGCTGCCGCCGCCGGTCATCCGGTTGATCCGGCTCTGCATTTCCGACTGCGAATTGATCAGGCTCGCGCTCGGCAGGGCCAGCACCGAGTCACCCTCGGCCAATCCGCTGACCACCTCGCTGTAGTCGAGGTCGGTGAGCCCGGTGCGGATCGACACCGGGACCGGGTGGTCGCCGCGCTTCACGAAGACGATGTACTGGGCGCCGAAGCGGGTGTCGGGGGTGCTTCCCGCGGCGCGGCGTCCCTGCCCCATGTTCGGGTTGGCCGCGCGGAACTTCTGGAACAGGGCCGCATCGGCGCCCGAGAGCCCGCCGGGACCGCCGCTCGACATCATCTTGGTGAACACCGCCTGCATCTGCGCCTCGGAAACGCCGTCCGGGAGGTTCGCTTCGCCGAACCGGGTCACCATCGTGCGCTTTTTGGGGGCTTCGGGCTGCCCGCTCCGCGCGCCGAGGGAGGCACGGTTGGCGGTGTCACCATTCGCTGGCGTCGACGCCCGCGCCACGCTGTCCGAGGCGGCGAGCTGGCGCTGCACCTCAGCGGGGTCGAGTCCGAGCACGGTGGCCGCCGAGGCCACGTCGCGCTGGGTCCGGAGGGTCGAGTTGGAGACCGCCAGAACGTCGCGCCGTTCCCCGACGTGGATCTCGACTTCGGCGTTCATCCCGGGGCGGAGGAGTCCCTCCCGGTTGTTGATCCGCACGATGACGGGGAACATCGTCACGTTCTGCGAAGACTCCGCCTGCGGCTCGATCTTGGCCACCGTCCCTTCGAAGGGGCGGTTGGGATAGGCATCCACCGTGACCGTGACGCGCTGGCCCGGCTGGATCTTGCCGATGTCGGTCTCGTCCACGAGGGTGCGGACCTGGACCAGGTTCAGGTCGGCCATGGTCATCAGCACTGTGCCGCCACCCACGCCCGAGGTGGACGAGGTGATCACCGACCCGCGCTCGATGGTCTTGGTGATGACGGTGCCGTTGATCGGCGAGCGGACCTCGGTCTGCTCGAGCGAGATGCGCGCGTTCTCCAGCGCCACCCGCGTCCGCACCTGCTCGGCGGTGGCGTTGGCGAAATCGAGGGTGGCGGCATCGCGCTCGGTCTCGCTGATCGACTGCGACTGGAACAGCTCGTCCGACCGGCGTTTGGCCGCGGTGGCGTTCTGGAGCTTCGCCTTGGCCACGTCGAGCGCGGCCTGGGCCTGTTCCACGTTGTTCCGGGCGGTGCGCGGGTCGATCTCGACCATCAGCGCGCCCCGCTTCACGAGGTCGCCGGTCTGGACCTTGATGTTGGTCACCTCGCCCGAGGCCTGGGAGCGGACCTCGATCAGGGTGTCGGCCTTGATGCTGCCCGACGCCTGGGCCGAGACGATGATGTCGCGGCGTTCGACCGCCAGCGCCTGGTACACGGGCACGGGGGCCTTCTTGGTGCAGCCGGAGGCCAGGACGGCCATCACGGCGAGAGTTACGATGGGGCGGGACATCAGTGGGTCTGCTCCGTCTCGAAGTCGCGGTCGATCTTGCCGTCGCGGATGACCACCTGCCGCCTGGCGTGGGCCGCGATGTCGTGTTCGTGGGTCACCAGAACGATGGTCTGTCCCTGGGTGTGAAGGTCTCTGAACAGGTTGATGATCTCTTCGCTGGTGGTCGAGTCGAGGTTGCCCGTCGGCTCGTCGGCGAGGAGGATGGAAGGGTTGTTGACCAGCGCGCGGGCGATCGCCACGCGCTGGCGCTGGCCGCCGGAGAGCTCGTTGGGGCGGTGGTCCATCCGGTCGGCGAGCTTGACGCGCGCCAGCGCGTCCTGGGCCTGGAGCTTCCGCTCCTTGGCCGGGATCCCGGCATAGACCAGCGGAAGCTCCACGTTCTGGAGTGCCGTGGCGCGGGGGAGGAGGTTGAAGGTCTGGAAGACGAAGCCGATCTCCTTGTTCCGGATCAGCGCCAGGTCGTCGTCTTTCAGCTCGCTCACCCGGAAGCCGTTGAGCCAGTACTCCCCGTGGGTCGGCGTGTCGAGGCAGCCGATGAGGTTCATCATCGTCGACTTCCCCGAGCCGGAGGGGCCCATGATGGCGACGAACTCCCCCTTCCGGATGGTCAGGTCGACCCCCCGGAGCGCCATCACCACCTCCGCGCCCATCACGTAATGGCGCTCGATGTTGCGCGCGACGATGATGGCGTCGCGCGGGACGTCGGATGGCAGCAGCGCCATCCGCTCACTGGTATCCAGCAGTTCCTTGGTCACACGCCACGTCCGATCAGCGCTTCGACCTGCGCCTTGGCGCGGAGGTAGTCGAAGCGCGCATTCACGGCATCGACCTCCGCCTGGGTCAGGGACTCCTGCGAAGTGAGCAGGTCTACGATGGTGGCGGCGCCGAGCCGATAGCGCTCACCGATGACCCGGATATCTTCGCGCGCGGCCGACACGCTCGACTGCGTTATGCCGATCCGCGCCTGCGCGGCGGTGAGCTGGATCAGCTGCTGGGTCACCCCCGCGTCCACCTGTCGGGCCGCGTCGGCCGCCGCCGCCTGAGCGTTGTCGGCGGCCACCAGCTGGGTCACGACGTTCCGCTCACGAGTGAAGCGATTGAACAGCGGCCAGGTCAGTCCGAGCTGGACCGAGCGGCTGTTGTACAGCGGGTTGTCACTGAACGTCTGGGCGGAGCCGTTGAAGTTGTAGTTTCCGCTGAGCGTCAGCGTCGGCGAATACGCCGCGTAGGCGGAGTGCACCTGTGCCCTCGCGGCGCTTTCACTCGCGTCGGCGCTGAGGATCTGCGGCGAGCTCACATGCGCCTCGGCCCGGACCCCCGCGGTGTCGACGGGGGCGGGGCGATAGTACGTCGAGTCGTCGATCGCCTCCACCCGACCACTGGCCCCCATGAGGCGTCCGAGCGAAGCCTCGGCGGTGGCCTGCTGGATCTCGGAATTGATCAACTGGATCTGGGCATTGCCGAGGTTGACCACGGAGCGGAGCGAGTCGGACCGGGTGGCGGAGCCGGCGCGCAGTTTGGCGATCGAGACCTTGAGCTGTTCCATCGCTCGGCGCACGCTCGCGACCCGCACCTCCACGGTCTGACGGGCGGCCAGCGCGTCGAGATAGGCCTGGGTGACTTGGAGCCGGGCCTGATACTGCGCGTTGACCACGCTCGCCTCGGCCGACCGCTGGGTGGCGTGGGCGGCGGAGATGTCGGCTCCCCGCTTCAGGCCGGTCCAGAGGTCGATGGAGGCGTTCAGCCCCATGCTCAGGCCGATGTTCGAGTTGGAGGTGATCAGCTGACCGGTGCCCGGGTCGGTGCGGGATGGGAGTTCGCTGAAGCTCTTCGAGCCGCTGCTGGACGCGTTGACAGAGGGGAGGAAGGCGCCGTAGGCGGCCCGTTCCTGGGCGTCGGCGCTCCGGACCGCGCCTCGCGCCTGGACCGCGCTCGGCAACACGCGGAGCGAGCGGGCGATGGCGTCGGGCAGCGTGATGCGCTCACCGGCAGGCGTCAGCGTCCGTGTCACCGTAGTGTCGGCGGCCTGCTGGGCGACTGCGGGGGTCGCGACGAGCGACAGGGACAGCAAGAGAGAACGGGCGTGCATCGTCCGTGAGTTCCGCTCTGGTTAGGGGCGACCCGGCCGACCCTGATGCGGGTCGCCATGGCGCTTCATCATCTCTTCGTACTTGGTGCGCTGCTCGGCCGTGAGCAGTACCGCGATGTCCGAACGGATGCGGGCGCGGACGGTCTCGATCCGGGGGCGTACTTCCGCCCACGCCGAGTCCATCGCGGGGCGATAGCGCTCAAGCACCACCTTGATCGAGTCCTGCTGGGCCTGGGTCAGGTCGAGCACCTCGGTCATGTGCCGGAGCATCCCGTTGGCATCACGGCCCATCATCATCGGCGGCCGCAGCCGCGCGACCACACCGCCCACCAGCGCCCCCGCGAGGAACACCGCGATCAACAGGACCCCGGCTTTCCAAGGTCGCTTCACGATCTCGTTCATTTCGTCTCCAAGGCCGTGGCCAACATCACGTCCGCGCCGCCGCCGGCGGCGAAGACTTCGACCGGGGTGGTCGAGGCGACCTCCGTCCGGGTCCCGCTCGTGAGGTACCAGCCGGCGGTGAGCGCGATGACCGCCGCCGCGGCGATGCCGGGGCGCATCCAGGCGCCCAGGACGTCGAACGGCCCCGCCGTCAGGTCGGCACGCAGGCCCGCGCGGACCCGCGCGACGAATGCCGCGTGGTGATCGCCTTCGAGATGGGTCCGGAGCAGGGCCCCGAGCTCGGCATCTCGTTCGTGGCCGAAGGGGTTGTCGGTCATCCTTCGCCTCCTCGATACATAGTGAGCGACGTCCTGAGTGCGCGTCGCGCGTGGAACACATCGGAGCGCACGGTGCCTTCCGGCACGCCGAGCACATCCGCGATCTCGCTGTGGGAGTAGCCCTCAGCATCGAACATCGTCACCGCCACCCGCTGGCGGGGAGGAAGCTTGGCGAGCGCCACGTCGAGCCGCTCCCGCAACATCGCTCGCTCCAGGTCGGTGTCCGGTCCGGGCTTGCCGGAGGGACGATCCTCGTGCAGCGGCTCCGCGGCCCGGACCTTTTTCCGGCGCCCCCGGTCGAACGCCCGGTTGGTCGCGATCCGGAGGATCCAGGGACCGAACGGACGGGTCGGGTCGTAGGAGCCCACATTGGTCCAGGCCGAAAGGAAGGCATCCTGGGCGGCATCGTCCGCCTCATCCGGATCGCCCAATGCGGCGCGGGTCACCCGCCGCACAGCGGGGGACCAGCGTTCCACCAGGGCACCGAAGGCATCAGGATCCCCTGCGGCGGCCCGGCGGGCCAGGTCGGCGTCTGTCACCGAGTGCATTACGCGGGGGAGGGGGTGGGCGTTGAGATGATCATGCCGGGCGGACCCCATCAGGGGGCCGGACGTCGGGACGGCCCCGGCGGGCCTGCCGTGCGGCGGACTGGAGGAGCCAGAAGGCGATCAGGGTCATTCCCGCCGCGACCACCCGGGGCAGGTAGTACGCGGTCACCGCCAGGAGGATGAGGCCCACGAAGAGAGGGATGAAGAGCGAGCGTGACGCCCCGGCGGCGATCGAATAGAGGGTGATGGTCGCCCGCCGGCGACGCTCCCGAGGGGTCGAACGGTGACCCCGCACTTCCACCGGAGCCGAAGGGCGCACCAGCCGCTCGGGGAGCCAGGCGCGGATCGGCTCGGCCGCCGTGGAAACGTGCCGTACGATCTCGACGCTCTCGAGGACGTCCTTCCGAAAGCGTTGTTCGAGCGCGAGGCCGAGGGCAGGGTCCTCCACCAGGACGTCGAGCTCCCAGTTCCCCAGCAGCGATGCGTAGTTGAGGTTGGTCGAGCCGATCCGGCTCATCCGGCCGTCGGCCACGAAGGTCTTGGCGTGGAGCATCGGGCCCTGCCACTCGTGGATGCGGATCCCTTCGCGCAGCAGGTCGCGGTAGCCGACACGGGAGAGGTTGCGGACCAGGGGCAGGTCGCTCAGGCCGGGGACGAGGAGTTGCAGGTCGCAGCCATCGCGGGCCGCGTCGATGAGCGCGGTACGGAGCGGTGGCGGTGGAGCGAGATAGGCGTCGGTGATCCAGAGCCGGGACTCCGCGCCGGCCGCGACCGCGGTGAGGAGTCGATAGGTGCGGGCCTGCCCCGGTTCGCCCGCGACGACCCGGACCGCGGCCTCCCCCTGCTCGGCGATCTCCCCCGGGCCGTCGCTGTCCGGGATCCCCTCGCCGACCGTCCGCCACGCGCGCGCGAAGGCCGCGTCGAGCGCGCCGCAGGCAGGTCCGCGGATACGGACGGCGGTGTCGCGCCAGGGGAGGATCTCCTTCGACGCCTCGCCGCTCCATTCGTCGCCGATGCAAAGTCCACCGATGATGGCATCCCTCCCGTCGGCGGCGACCAGCTTGCGATGATCGCGCCCGATGTTGGCGACCGGGTCGACCAGATCCAGCGGTTGGAAGATGCGCACCTCGATCCCGGCGTCGCGGAGGAAACGCCAGTACGCGCGGTGGGTGCCGAGGCTCCCGAACCAGTCGGCGAGCACGCGGACGTGGACCCCCGCGCGCGCCTTGGCCTCCAGGGCCTCGGCGAAGCGCCAGCCGGTGGCGTCGCTCCGGATGATGTAGTTCTCGAAATGGATCCAGCGCTCGGCCCGGGCGATCACGTCGAGCATCGCGGGATAGGCCTCGGTGCCGTCGACGAGCAAGTCCACCCCGTTGCCGGGGATGGGGCGCGAGCCGGCCGCGCGGTCGAGGATCCTTTCACCGAGGCGGGTGGTCACGCGCCCCCGAGGCCGAGGAGGCGCTCGTTGGGCCGCAGGGCCTCGAGCATGAAGGCGATGTGTTCGTCGAGCGTGGTGCCGAGTTCATCGACCCCCTTGGCGATGTCCTCGCGGCTGACCCCTTTGGCGAATCCCTTGTCCTTGAGCTTCTTCTTGACCGAGCTCACCTCGAGGTCCTGCAGGCTCTTCGAGGGACGTACGAGGGCGCAGGCCACGAGGAATCCGGCCAGCTCATCGACGGCGAAGAGGGCCTTGGCCATCGGCGTGGTGCGGGGGGTGCCGGTGTAGGCGGCGTGGCCGAGGATCGCCTCCTGCCATTCGGCGGGGATACCGAGGGAGGCGAGATGGCGGATCCCTTCGGAGGGGTGCTCGCGGTCGGGCGCGCGATCGGGGTTGGGGAAGCGCTCGTAGTCGAAGTCGTGGAGGAGGCCCACGATGCCCACGCCTCGGGGTCGGCCCCCTGGCGGAGGGCCATCGCGCGCATGGCGCATTCGACGGC